>JAFPYQ010000237.1 GCA_017394475.1 Oscillospiraceae bacterium
AAAATGAGGTGCTGTTCAAGGACAAGCTGTTCTACTATCTCGATGAGGAGAAATTCAGCGAGGATATCGCAAAGATAGCCGAACACGGCCTCAATGTCACATATTTCAGGGAAGACCACATAAAGGGCAATATAAATGCCGCTAAGGACGGGATAATGTTCACCACCATAAGCTGGGAGCCGGGCTGGACAGTCTGGGTGGATGGAGTCAAGACCGAGCCGGTAGAGCTCTGCGATGCCCTGATAGGCGTTCCCCTCACAGCAGGCGATCATGAGATAGAGATGAAGTTCTTCCCTGCAGGGCTGAAGATAGGCATACTCTTCTCCCTCACAGGCATTGCAGCCATCATACTCATAGGTGTGCTCGAGAAGAACGGCAAAGATAAAAAGAAAGACGATACGGAAGAAAAAGCTGCTTGATAAAGGAAGTGTTTTTATGAACATAGTAGTAGATGCATACGGCGGGGACAATGCTCCTCTTGCCGTTCTTGAAGGTGCTGCACAGGCTGTTTCGGAGCTGGGCGTCCACATAACTCTTGTGGGTGACAGAAAGGCACTGGCAGAGTGTGCCAAGGAACACAGGATATCCCTGAAAAATATGAGTGTTATAGACTGCAGCAGCGTCATAGATATCCATGAGGAGCCCACGGAGATACTCAAATCCCGCCGTGACTGCACTATGGCAAAGGGACTTGACGCCCTTGCAGAGGGCAAGGGCGATGCCTTTGTCAGCGCGGGCAGCACAGGTGCTCTCGTGGTTGGTTCGACTATGATAGCAAAGCGCATCAAGGGCATAAAGCGCCCTGCACTGGCTCCTATCATGCCCACCGCAAAGGGATATATGATACTCCTTGATGCAGGTGCCAACGTTGACTGCCGCCCGGAGATGCTGAAACAGTTTGCCATTATGGGCAGCATCTATATGGAGCACGTTATGGGCATAGCATCCCCGAAGGTAGGGCTTGTGAATGTGGGTGCCGAGGATACAAAGGGGCGCGACCTTGAAAAGGAGGCGTACAAGCTCCTTACCGAGGCAGATATCGACTTTTACGGCAATATTGAGGCAAGGGATATCCCCCAGGGCGAATGTGATGTCATAGTAACCGACGGATTTACGGGCAATGTGGTGCTCAAACTCTATGAGGGCATGGGATCCTTCTTCTCCCATGAGCTCAAAGATATGCTCACGGGCAATATAGGCGGAAAAGCAGCGGCACTGCTCATCCTTTCCAAGATAAAGGCATTCCGCAAAAGGCTGGACTATACAGAGGTGGGCGGCGGCATCATGATAGGCGTTCAGCACCCTGTCATCAAGGCTCACGGCAGCTCGAACGGCAAGGCATTCTTCAATGCCATAAGGCAGGCAAAGAAATGTGTTGATGAGGATATCACCGGCGAGATAGCGAGAGCTCTGAAATAAAATGATAGCATCCCATAGGCGGGGCATCGTAAACGATAAGGTGTTGCTGATATGTCATTATTACAGGAATATGAGCCGAGGCTCACGGAATTCGAGAGCCTGATAGGCTATACATTCAAAAACAAAAAGCTGCTGTTCGAGGCACTTTCCCACTCCTCCTTCGTAAACGAGGTGAGAAAGGGCACGGTGTGCAATGAACGACTGGAGTTTTTAGGCGACAGTGTCTTGTCCATCGTGGTATCGGATCATCTTTTCAGGCATTTCCATCATCTGCCCGAGGGTGATCTTACGAAGATAAGGGCATCACTTGTGAACGAAAAGGCGCTTTTCGCCTTTTCAAAGCGGATAGAGCTGGGAAGGTTCATCCTTCTGGGCAGGGGAGAGGACAACACGGGTGGCCGCGAGCGTCCCTCCATCATATCCGATGCTTTTGAGGCAGTCATAGCGGCTATATATTTAGACGGCGGCATAGAGGCTGCAAGGGAGTATATCCTGGGCTTTATCCCCACCGATCTTACAAAGGACAGTTCAAAGTCGCTGCAGGACTACAAGACCATGCTGCAGGAGGTCATACAGCAGAACCCCGAGGAAAAGGTTGAGTATGCCCTGTGCAGTGAATCCGGCCCCGACCACAACAAGAGCTATGATATGAATGTGCTCCTGAACGGCGCTGTGATAGGTCACGGCACCGGGCACACCAAGAAACAGGCAGAGCAGCAGGCAGCAAAAGAGGCGCTTGAACTCATGGGAGTGATAAAGTGAATGCCTTTTTCGCATTTGCTGTATATAGACGGATATCCGACAGATCACAAGGATGGGGGTACATGATCTATGAAACACGCGAATATCTCAATATTTATCCCCCATCTGGGCTGCCCGTTCAAATGCTCGTTCTGTGCACAGAATGAGATAAGCCATACCGAACGCGCACCCTCACCGGATGAGGTGAAGGATATCATAGCATCTGCATTTGAGCGCATTTCGCCCGAGGACAGGGTCAAGACCGAGATAGCCTTTTTCGGCGGAAGCTTCACCGCTATTGAGAGGGGCTATATGACTGTGTTGCTGGACATCGCCTGCGGCTATACCATAAGCTCCCGTGATGACGGGTTCAGGGGCATACGCGTATCCACCCGCCCCGACTGTATAGATGATGAGATACTGGGACTCTTGAAAAAATATGGCGTTACCGCCATAGAGCTGGGTGCTCAGTCTATGGATGACGAGATACTCACCGCAAATTACAGAGGCCATACTTCTGAGGATGTGCGGCGCAGCGCGGCGC
>JAFPYQ010000238.1 GCA_017394475.1 Oscillospiraceae bacterium
TGCTATCCTGCCCGGGGCAGCCGTGTTGTGTTCCGCTCTAACATGAGCGGGATCCTCCGGGGAAACGCATATCTTTATGTAGTCCCCCACTTTCATCAGCTTATCGCAGTTGAGGTGCCTTTCGCTGTAAGTCTCGCCCTCATAGGTGTATTCCACCATAGCAAGATCGGGATCCAGAAGATCCCTTGTCCATGAATAGGCAGGGACTTCGCCCTTTGAAGCCTGCACCTTCGTGACCTGTGCGATGGTATGGTATGCCCTCTTGTTGAAATAGCTTTCCTTTGCGGCAGTATCAACACACATCATGATCATACCGGAAGCATAGATGACAGACATTATCCCCGGAAGGAACAGACTGTTAAATATCCTTTTTTCCTCATCTGCAACACCCCCGCAGCAAACAGTACTGTGTAATATATTACTCCATTGCGGGGAAAAAATCAATTAAAATCAGATTAGAATTGCATGTGAGATCTGCTCATAAGGAGTGCTGTACCCCGTATCAGCCCTTTTCGTCCCCCAGTATCCTGTACAACAGCTTATAGAGCACTCCTGCCTCCTCGGGAGTGAGGGTCACGCATTTTCCCATGGCCTCGGGTATCCCCACTGCCTTGTCACGCAGCTCCATGCCCTTGTCGGTGACGGTGACCATCGTTTCACGCTCATCCTTTTCGGAGCGCCTGCGGGTCACAAAGCCCTTTTCCTGCAGCTTTTTGAGCACGGGGGTAAGAGTGCCCGAATCAAGGTAGAGACATTCCCCCAGCTGCCGCACATTCATCTGTTTATGCTCCCACATGAGCATCATGGTAATATACTGTGTATAGGTAAGGTCTATCTCATCGAGATAGGGCTTGTATTTCCTGACTATCTCCTTTGCCGCTGCATACAGCGGGAAGCAGAGCTGATTTGACAGCATCAGCCGCTCATATTTCTTTTCTTCCATTCTTTCACCCCATTATCCTTTGCCCCGCCCGGATACGGGAAGGACACACTATATATTTTATACAATCAAATTGTATATGTCAATAGGTAATAATCCACAAAAATAACATGAGCCTGCAGCGTTCAGTACACACTAAAACACAAATGACCTTATCTGTCACGCAATGGGCTGAGATGACGATATACTTTTTTTGCGGTTTGTGCCGATACACTGTGCAAAAACTGCTGTTTTGAGAAAAATACCGCCAAGATAGTTGAAAATGGCGTTGAATTCTGCTATAATCTATATGAAAGAAGATCTGTTCTAAAAATTTACGTCAGGCATTTGAGCAGGCGGCTGTGACCGCGCTGCGAAAGGAGAAACATCAATGAAACTGTTCATCGACACCGCCAATACCGATGATATCCGTGAAGCCAACAGAATGGGCGTTATCTGCGGAGTTACCACCAACCCCTCACTCATCGCAAGAGAAGGCAGAGTTTTCGAAGAGGTCGTAAAGGAGATAACCGAGATCGTTGACGGTCCTATTTCCGCTGAGGTAATATCCCTTGAAGCTGATAAAATGGTTGAGGAGGCTCTCCCCCTCGCTGCTATACATCCCAATATCGTTATCAAGCTCCCCATGTGCGCTGAAGGTCTCGTAGCCTGCAAGGAACTCACCAAGAGAGGCATCAAGACCAATGTTACCCTCATCTTCTCCGCTGCTCAGGCTATCCTCGCAGCAAATGCAGGCGCTACATACGTTTCTCCCTTCCTGGGCAGACTTGATGACATCGGCATGACAGGCATGGATCTTATCGAAGAGATCGCTGACATCTTCAAGATCCAGGGTATCAAGACCGAGATCATCGCTGCATCCATCAGGAACCCCATCCATGTTACACAGGCTGCTATGGCGGGCTGCGACATCGCTACCGTTCCTATGAACGTTATCAGACAGATGATAAAGCATCCCCTCACAGACATCGGTATCCAGAGATTCCTCGATGACTGGAAAAAGGCTGCCAAGTAAGAGCTGACTTATAAATGAACGGCGGGAACGAAATGTTCCCGCCGTTGTTTTATCAGCGTTCCCTTAGTCAGGATAATAATCTAACTGATACTTTTTCGCCAGCTCTCTTGCCTTTTCGGGCGTGATCTCCTTCATAGAAGCTATCTGCCTCATTATCTGTTCATCCTCACCGTACAGCGCCAGCTTCGGTATGCCATCCTTGTATACCACTACACCATAGCCCTTGTCTCCGCTGTTTATATATGTATCATAGTATACCAGCGCCTTGTCCACATCCTTGGGATCGGTGGGCTTTACCTTGACGGTTTTGCCCAGATCTGCGAAATATATGCCGTCCTTCACGGGAGTGCCTTTTACCTCCATATCTGTCGCGAAAACGGCTGCACAGGTGTACATCGTCTTGGCGTTGGTATTGTACACCAGTGACTCATCCGTGGCCTCCACGGCATTTATCACATTGAACTTGCTGCCGCTGCTGAACATCAGTATGCCGCCCTGTTCTCCTCCCATATCCAGGACTACCTTGCACAAGGTGGCGACCCTTTTGCCCTTGTATGACACGGAGTACTGCTCCACCGCTACAATGTAATTATCCACATCAAATTTCTTTTTTGTGATGCTCCTGACCGTATACCCCGAAGACTGCATAGCCTTGATGTAGGAATCATATCCCTGACCCACAGAATGACCATAGATGACCGATGCGGCATAGACTCCATGAGCCAGCCCATGGACCTCCTCCGCCCCGTCCCTGTCGATATACCCCAGATCAAAGCCATTCTTGAGGTTCACATCTATAGTGTTATTCTCGGGTGTCCAGTATTCTTCGGCATCGGGCAGCTTTGCAGGCAGAGTCTTTATGGTGAAGGTCCTGCCCTTTTTTGCCGCGATGATCTTGTTGTCGTTCTTTGTATATCCCACTGCCATGAACTTGTAGGTGCTGTTCTTTTTCAGCCCGCCGATGGAATAGGCCATAGCCTCGTCATAAGGACTGTTGCCCTTTTCCACATCCTTGTAGGGCTCATATTTCTGGGTGCTTTTGTTATACAGATAGAAGTACACCCCGTCTGCATCCTCACAGGCAACATATACACCTGCACAGTTATCGAGGGCCACCGATACTATCTCGGTGGGGACAAGTCCTGCGGCAGCGGCAGATACATGGGCCCCCGTATCCGTCATCAGGAATATCCCTGCCATAAGGATGAATGACAGCATAAGCTGCGTTATCCTGCGTACCTTGTTGGTCATAGTCGTCTCCTTTCATGGGAAAAATATAAAAATATTATATCACAAAACCACGGGTGGAAAAATCGGCATTTTTCACAATTTTGCCATAGTCCGGTTATGCAAAATCCCGATGTACATGAGCCGAACTGAAAAAAAGTATGGGGGCGTGGGTGCGGACAATGTCCGCGAACCCGTCAGTAATCGGGGTCAAGGGGTCGCGACCCCGTGCCGGTGTGGGCCGCGCCCGAGAACCCCTCAGCAGAGACCCAAAGGTGAAGCGAAAAAATAAACAGAACCAAAAGCCGCCGCACTTAGAAACACAGAACCGAGATTACAACCCAATTCGTGCATTAAAATCAAAACCGCCAAGTGCGGCGGCGGAACTTATATTTCTGTACTGAGCAGCAGCAACGTCGCAGACGTTGTGAACTGCGTGCAAGCTGAGGCAGCACTTTTATCTGCGGGCTGGTTAATTTGCAATCCGACCGATATATACTGACGGGAGAACATCTTATTTGCGGATTTACCGATTTTCCCGCATTCACAGCGGCTGTCGCCGCTGCTCTGTTCAGTGCTGATATGTTAGTTTAGCCGCCGCACTCAATCGCTTCCGATTTTACTTACGCCATACGGCTTGTGATCTCGGTTCTGTGTTTCTGAGTGCGGCGGAACTTTGTTCCGCATAAGAGGGCTCTGCCCTCTTAACTCCTGCAAGGGGTTCCACCCCTTGACCCCATACTTTTTTCAGTGCATTCATAAAACAAAGAGCGTGTCCCTTTCATAAGGCACACGCTTTTGTTTATTAAGGAGAAATTTCATCCATCGTGCTGCATCCGTTAGTCAAGGGGACGGATACAGTCCGGACAGGAAAGATATCGTATTTATTATGCCCCGGAGAGCCTCAGTCCCAGCGGTTGCTTTTCCTTACATTATCGGCAAAGCTCTGGCGGGAATAGGGGGCAACAACTTTTGTGAGAGGTCCTGTGGGATCTATATTGTCGATCACATATTTCACAAAGGAAACTATGCCTTTGCCTGTCTTTTTGAGCAGCTTCACAGCCTTTTTAGCATTGTAATCGTTCTTCATAGGATCACCTCTCGGTCAATCGGTTAACTAACGTTCATTGATGACTATTCTATCACAAACCCGGATGTAAAACAATGTAAATAAGATTAGAAAAAGATTAGAAAATTTCTAATCTTTCAACACAAAAGGCAGGAAATGTTCAATACGGTCACGGGTCATCCGCTCACAGCCGGAAATCATCCGCCAGCTCCGCAGCCAGCTTTGCCTTTTCCTTCCATATGAGCTCGCAGTCAGGGCGGCTCTTGTACTCATTGTCAAGGAAGGCCAGCATCTCATCAAAGCCCTCCTGTGTCAGCGGGTATTCCGTGTGCTGCACGTTCTCGCTCTTGTCGATGCAGTTTCTGCCCGACCACACATAGCAGTTCAGCACATTGCCGTCCTCACGCTTTTCGGGCACTACCTTGTAATTCATATCCTTTTCGGATGCACTGCCCGAAAATTTGCCGAAAACGCTGAATGTAAAGAACTTTGGTATCTCAATAAACTCCGAAGCCGATGAACGCATCAGATCACCCCGTTTTTTCCTTTGAATGTTTCTCCCGCATCTCCTGCGCTATCTCTGTGAGCCTGCGCAGGCGGTGGTTCACTCCCGAACGCCCCACAGGCCTCAGCAGCATAGTGCCCAGCTCCGACAGGGACACATCTGGATTTTCAAGGCGTATCACCGCCATATCGTACAGATCGGGGGGCAGCACCTCGAGCCCCTCCGTATCAAGGATATACTGTATATCCTCTATCTGCTTCTGCGATGCCCTGAGGATGCGGTCTATATTGGCATTGTCGCAGTTTGCAAGGCGGTTGGCCTTGTTGCGCACATCCTTGAATATCTTGACGTTCATGAGCTCCACGGAAAGGGATGGCGCCCCCACCAGAGTGAGCAGATCCTCTATCCCCTCGCTGCCCTTTATGTAGACAAAGCTCTTTTTCGAGCGCTGTGCAGTCCCGGAGCTTATGTCGAAGGCGGCAAGTATGGCGGAAAGCTGTGCTGCGGTCTTGCTGTCAGTACAGGTGATCTCCAGGTGGTACTCCTTCTCGGGATCGGTGATGCTGCCCCCTGTAAGGAACGCACCCGCTATGAAGGCACCGGTATCTATGTCATAATCCTCGAAAAAGCCCGGATATCCGAGACGGATAAGATCCTCGGAAACGGATGAGAAATTCCTGCCCGACAGTGCACTGTCCGCAGGGATCGTTATCCTGTCCAGCATGCCGCCCTTGTAGGGACGGGTGCTTTTTTCGGGGGGGACTGCAGCATATTCGCCGCACAGCGACAAAAACAGCTCCGAAACATCGGAGTTTCCCGTGCTGAGTGTGATCTCACTGCCGTTTGCGGAGAAGATGCACATGGCAAGGTAGCATGCGAGCCTTTTCTGTGTACCGCTGATACCGCCGCACAGCTCCTTTTTTACCTGTGTTGAAAATGACATTTTGTATTACCTTTTAGCAGTATAAGTGAAAAGTACAGGGGATGTAAAAAGCGCCGAAAAAAAAAATATGGGGTCAAGGTAAGATCGCTGTGATCGTATGGCTGTTTTTGTTTTGGGGTGTTTTTACATTCCTTTTTAACAGGCTACTATTTTATCTCCCTGTGGGTGAGGGTGACGGATACACCGCTGTCTTTCAGATGGGCATACATATTTTCCGCAAATGTCACACTGCGGTGCTTGCCGCCGGTACAGCCGAATGCGATGGTGATGGATGACTTGCCTTCTTCAATATACATCGGCATAAGGAAATCCACCAGATCGGTTATCTTCTTTTCCAGCTCTTTGGACTGCTCAAAGCCCATCACATAGTCACGGACCTTTTTATCAAGGCCTGTCAGGTGTTTGAGCTCGTCTATATAGAAGGGATTCGGCAGGCACCTTACATCGAAGACAAGATCCGACTCCAGGGGCAAGCCATACTTGAAGCCGAAGGAAAGTATCTTGACATTTATCAGGTTGTCGGGATCATCCGAAAAGACGCGCTTTACATCGTTCTTGAACTCGGAGATAGGCATCTGTGAGGTATCCATGTACAGGTCTGCCAGCTCGATCATGGGGGCAAACATCTCATGCTCCATTTCAAGCGCTTTGAGCAGTGAGCCGTTCGTCTTCTTTTCAAGGGGATGGACACGCCTTGTTTCCTTGTAGCGCTTTACGAGAGTGGCATTGTCCGCATCCAGGAACACGACCGTTACCTCATGACCCAGCCGCTTGATATCATCTATGGCAGTTTTGAGCAGAGTCATCATATCCTCGCCCTGCATGAGGACGGCGCGGACATCGGCGACTATCGCCACCTTGTCCATCTGACCCTGATTATTCGCCTGTATACAGATATTCACAAACTCGGATATAAGGCGCGGCGGGATATTATCCACCACATAATAGCCGATATCCTCGAGCACATTCACGATGGATGATTTGCCTGCGCCCGAAAGCCCTGTTACGATAGTAAATTTCATTTTATCAGTCTTCTTTGATCCTTCATGGAAACGCCGAATGATCCATGACAGCATAATGTCTTTGTCTGTATGCCTTCCCCGTTATGCGGCGGGGAAGACATACTTATCCTTCAGCTTATGTCATTACCGGTAGTTCTTACTTTTCATAGAGCGCGCTGACCTTATCCCAGTCTATTACTTCAAAAAGCTCCTTGATATATGCAGCGCGGAGGTTCTTGTATTTGAGATAGTAGGCATGCTCCCACACATCGATGGTGAGCAGGGGAGTTCCCTCGCCTGTCATGACGGGGCTGTCCTGATTAGCGGTCTTTATTATCTTAAGGCTGCCATCCGCCGCCTTTATGAGCCATGCCCAGCCGGAGCCGAACTGTGTGGTGCCCGCCGTGAGGAGCTGCTCCTTGAGCTCATCGAAGGAGCCGAAGGTGCTGTTCACAGCATCTGCGAATGCACCTGTGGGTGCCTTTCCGCCGTTGGGCGAAAGCTCGCCGAAATAGAAATTATGGTTAAAATATCCGCCGCCGTTGTTCCTCAGGGCTGTGCGCAGAGCGGTATCTTCCACACTGTCGAGGGAGGACAGTATCTCCTCGGCGGTCTTATCCGCAAGGCCTGCTTTCTCTGCTGCGGTGTTGAATGCTGCGGTATATGCAGCGTGATGCTTTGCATAGTGTGTCTCTACGGTGAGTGCGTCTATATGGGGTTCGAGTGCATCATAAGCGTAGGGGAGCTTTATCTGTTCAAACATTTTGTTTACCTCCTGTCATCATACGGGGCACAGCGTCTTTTGCTGTGTCATACCGTTTCTGTGTGGATAATATGACCTAATTATACCACAACACACACCATCTGTCAAGGATAAAGAATGGGGTCAA
>JAFPYQ010000239.1 GCA_017394475.1 Oscillospiraceae bacterium
ACGGCTTTCTGTATGCCTTTGTTCCCGTATTCAGCCTGAATGGATGCGAGGAACTTCGCACCGCTCTGCTTATTACCGCTTTTCCCCGATCTCAGAGCTGAGAGTATCTCCATATCATGGGCTCTTCTGTCACTTATTGTATTGTCCGTTGGATGGCTCTGTCCCCTGTCGGCTGTGCTACCCTCTTTTTTAGGGTATGTATACATTTGTTCGGGGGTATGTACATTGTCATTTTTCTCCGGAACGGCTTTCTGAGCATCTTTGTTCCCGTATTCAGCCTGAATGGATGCGAGGAACTGCGCACCGCTTTGTTTATTACCGCGGACAGTCCCCGATCTCAGAGCTGCAAGGAATTCCATATCACGTTCTCTGCTGCCGGGTGCAGCATTCCCGGATGGGCCGGCTTCAGTTGTGTTTGAAGCGTTATCGGAAAGACTGTTCCCTTTTTGATCGTCTATGGTATATGTTTTTCTGAGTGAAGTCATATACTCCTTTTGCATTCCTGTATTTGTGGGTGCTTCGGGCACGGATGCGGCCGCAGAGCTCTCACTGCCTTCGGATGTCGCCTTCACACCGTACTCTGCTCTCAGATCGGCAAGGAATTGTTCGGCTCTGGGAGTTTTACGATTTTTCATTCCGATGTACATGAAGTTCTGTTCAAGGACAGACATACTCTCCTTTTCGTCAGAAGCCAGCACATTTACCTTAGGAACATCCTTTCCCTCCGCATATTCCTTTACCAGGGCGCTGTAGAATGCAGCCTCCTTGGTATTCAGCTGCAGGGCATTCTCATCCATTTCCGACATGGGATCGTAGATATCCTCATCGTTCATATCGTTCCAGCGGATGATAAGGAATACACTGAAAATAAGGGAGAGCAGTATAACAAATTCCACAAACGGACCTATATCCCCCATCAATGCTGAGGCCATCCCAAATACTGTTTCTATGGCAGCAGGGATCCCAAAGCTAATAAACAGATATTTTATCTGCTGCATCTTGTCTCCGCTGTTTTCAGCCGACTTTGCATGATTGTAGAAATGCCCCATGATGATGCCAGTACAGAATATCACCACAGTGGAAAGCAAGATACCGGTGTTTCCTGCACCCGAGGGCTCTCCCTTGATAAAGTCTATGATATTCTTTACCAGACAGTAACCCATAGCGCTCAGTACCGAGCATATCAGCGTGTCATAGGAACGCCTGCGTTTCAGGGTATTCTTTATCACAAAATCAAGGGCTGTTATCCTGCATACAGTCGGCAGGATACCGTAGAGTATGATGCCGAAAAGGGAACGGTATGTGTAATATCCCGTAAATGCCGAATCATCCATCCCGGAGATCATGACAAATATAAAATACATGCCTGTCCGTATAAAAGTAACTGCGGAGCCTAAGAAAAATGCAGCAAGGGCCTGGAGGAATGGGATCCGCTTGCTCTCCTGCATGAGCATGGTCATCAGAACAGCCGCCGTGACAGGCAGTATCATCAGTAGAAGTAACATTATGCACCCCCGTGGTTCATATAAAATAAAGTATATCACAAGGGTATCCGATTGTCGATATGGGAAACAAAATTTGTCACACTTCACAAAATACCACTTATGGATTTGGATAATATAACGAATCGTTATCAAAATTTGTGATTGACAAAACTATTGTTTTGTGATATACTTGCATTTAAATATTTTTGAAAGGCAAGTGATAAGATGAACAGAAAAATTCTTTTATTCGACCTTGATGGCACACTTCTGACAAGTGACAAAACTGTTTCCCCGCTCACTGCATCAGCCGTTGAGAGAGCCCGTGAAAAGGCCTATATCGTAGGTATCTCCACCTCACGCAGCGAATCCAATTCGCGGAAATTCCTGAGCTGCATAGCGCCCGATGTGATAATATCCAGCGGCGGAGCCCTTGTGACAAAGAACGGCGAGATACTCTGCTGTGAATGCTTTGACGGGGACGAGACTGCCCGAGTGATAGCGAAGGCACGGCAGGTGTGCGGCGATGATCTGCATATTACCGCCGATACAGTCGGGGACAGCTCCGAGTATTATCTGAACTTTACTCCCGAGCAGGATGTGCTTTTTGAAAGCTGGGGAAATATCACATTTACCGATTTCAATGATTTTCACTCCCTCACTCTCAAGCTGTGCTTTGAGATAGAGGATGACACTACCGCGGAAAAACTGAGAGCCGCCCTGCCCGAATGCGACTGCATACGGTTCACGGACGGCTTTTGGTATAAGTTCACGAAGGCGGGGATAACAAAGGAAAGCGCCATATATCACCTGTGTGACAGCCTTGGCATAGGAACAGCGGATATAACTGCATTCGGCGATGATCTGGCGGATATAGGGATGCTGCAGCTCTGCGGCACAGGTGTGGCTATGGGCAACGCACGCCCGGAGGTAAAGGAGATCGCAGATATCATCATCGGGAGCAATGATGAGGATGGGATAGCAGAGTATCTTTCTGCGGTCATCAACAGTGATCAGTGACCACTGCATCAGATAGAATTGACATACTCGACCACTTCCATCGCCGTTTCCACAGATACCTTTATGACAGCCGCTATCTCTTCGGGAGCGGCTGCTTTCAGTCTTTCAAGGGTGCGGAATTTTTCCAGAAGTGCCTGTGATTTTTTCACCCCTATGCCCTTGATCTGTGTAAATCCTGTTACAAGGGAAGTCTTGCGGTGTTTGGAACGCTGATAGGTTATGGAGTAGCGGTGCACCTCATCCTGTATGCGGGTGACGAGCATGAAGGCGTTCATGGTCTGGGATATGGATATCTCACCGCCTGATGATGTTATCGCCCTTGTGCGGTGGTTGTTGTCTTTGACCATACCGTAGAGCGGGACTTCTATCCCCATTTCATCCAAGACGGCGCGGACTCCGTTGAGCTGTGTCTGTCCGCCGTCAAGGAGTATCAGGTCGGGCATACGCCTGAACCCTTCATCGGTCTCATTCTCATCGAGATAGTGGGTAAAGCGGCGGCGCAGTACCTCCTGCATACATGCCACATCGTTCTGTGTCACGTTCTCCTTCATGGAAAAACGCTTGTAGTGCTTCTTGGAAGGCCTGCCGTTCTCAAATACTATCATGCCCGCCACCATATCCACCGAGCCTAAGTTGGAGATATCGTAGCTTTCTATGTAAAGAGGCGTCTTTTCGAGGCAGAGCAGTTTTGCCAGGTCTTCAAGAGCACCTATCTCCTTCTGGGTGCGCCCTACCTTTATGGACATGTAGCTTTCCGCATTCCCGCGGGCTATCTCACAAAGGCGCATATAACGACCCTTCTGCGGGATGAGCACATCCACAGCCCTGCCGGACTTTTCCCTGAGATATTGCTGCAGTCCCTGTTCGTCGGGCACCTCCCCTGCTATGACGATATTGCGGGGTATCTCACGGAAACCGGAGTAATACTGAGTGATGAAGCCTTCATACATGGTAGCGGGCATTTCTTCCGCACCGAGGAAATATTCAGCCCTGTCTGCCAGCCGCCCGTTACGGTACATGATGACTGCCGCACAGGCATCGCCGCTGTTTCGGGCTATAGCGATCACATCGCAGTCAGGCAGCCCATCTTCTATGATGTTCTGCGCATCTGCCGCACGGGATACTGCACTTATCCTGTCCCTGAGCTGTGCGGCACGTTCAAAATCCAGTTCCTCCGCCGCCTGCTGCATCTCCGCGGTCATTCTCTCCACAGATGCCTGTGAGCCCTTTTTTATATAGTCCTTCGCTTCATCTATGATCTTCTGATAATCCTCTTCGGAGATATTCCCCAGGCATACGCCCATGCATCGCTTAATATGGTAATTGAGGCACGGCCTGCCCTTTTTTATATCCCTCGGGAATACCTTTTTGCAGTCGGGCAGCATAAAAACACGGGATGCCTCCTCTGCGGTGCGCCTTGCCACGAATGATGATGTATAGGGACCCAGTATCTCACCGCTTTCGGGCTTCTGCAGCTCTCCTGTTATCCGTGAGAAGGGCGGCGGAGATATACGGATGTAGGAATATCCCTTGTCGTCCTTCAGAAGGATATTATATTTCGGCGAGTGCTCCTTTATCATGGAGCATTCCAGCACCAGTGCCTCATATTCGCTGCCGGTGACGATGAAATCATAGTCATACACATTTTCCACCATGGCAGCCACCTTCGGAGTATGGTCGGGGGTCTTTGCAAAGTAGGATGACACCCGGTTCCGCAGGTTCTTCGCCTTGCCTATGTATATGATATGCCCCGTTTCATCCTTCATCTGATACACTCCGGGGGATGTGGTAAGCAGATATGTTTTCTCTCTGAGATAATCAAGCCGTGGGTTCATTTTTCCTCTCCGCTTTGTCTTTTTCTATAAGTATATCAGAAATACAGACGAATTTCAAGTATCCCGGATAAGATACAAGACTTATCCTGTCATAAAAGATCTCTCACCCACCGTCGGCGGATGAAAGAAACGGAATAAACTTTATCTGATAACAAAATAAGCATAGTATTTTCTTGTGTCATAATCTGCAGTTTTTCTGAAATTTGTAAAGTCTGTGCAAAGTCTGTATCTGCCGTCTTTAAGCTCTCCGTAAATATAGTCCCATTGTATCGTCAGTACTCTGATCTCATTTGCATTTAATGTA
>JAFPYQ010000240.1 GCA_017394475.1 Oscillospiraceae bacterium
CCGTAACAGAGAAGCCCGCTGAAACTCGAATGGGTTCCGGTAAGGGTTCTCCCGAGTACTGGGTAGCAGTCGTAAAGCCCGGAAGAGTTCTTTTCGAGATCGCAGGTGTTCCCGAGGAGACCGCAAGAGAGGCTATGCGTCTTGCAATGCACAAGCTCCCTATCAAGTGCAAGTTCATATCTAAGGAAAGTGAGGCGAGCGAGTAATGAAGGCAAGTGAAGTAAGAGATCTTACAGTTCAGGAGCTTGAGAATAAGCTCGCTGACCTCAAAAAAGAGCTTTTCGCTCTCAGATTCCAGCACGCGATCAACCAGCTCGACAATCCTGCTCGCCTTAAGGCTGTCAAGAAGGATATAGCAAGAGTGCTCACTATCCTGACAGAAAAGCAGAAAGCAGCGGAGTAAGATAGGAGGATCAACATGGCTGAAAGAAATCTTAGAAAGACCAGAGTCGGCAAGGTAAAGTCCAACAAAATGGACAAGACGATCGTTGTTGACATTCAGGATAATGTAAAGCATCCCCTTTACAAGAAGATCGTCAAGAGAACCATCCACCTCAAGGCTCATGATGAGAACAACGAGTGCAATATCGGCGACAGAGTTGAGATCATGGAGACCCGTCCTCTTTCCAAGGACAAGAGATGGAGACTCGTCCGCATAATAGAGAAAGCTAAGTAATTTGCTTTTGATGACTGCTGCCGTGCTGTTTGAAATGAACAGCACGGCAGCGTTTTTGTATTACTACTGTGATAAGGATTTTTATTCAGTCAAATTTTATTCAAATGTATTTGAATAAAATTTGACTGAATTTTTTTGAACTGTAAAACGTAAATAAAGCCTTTGTTATCAATAAACGATTACAAAACGAATACATTTGGAAAAAGCGCTTGACAATGCATCGTATTTGTGATATAACTGTATTAACACATGTAGTACAGTGGGTTTTAACATAAATGACCTTTCACTAAAGGGGTGATATGATGATAAAGATCGATCCCCAAAGCAGGATACCTATTTACGAACAGATATATAACGGGATAATCGAGCTTGCAGCGCAGGGGCTTATCCACCCGGGCGATAAGCTCCCGTCGGTGAGGGATGTTTCCAAATCCAACAGCGTGAATCCCAATACTGTTTCCAAGGCATTCTCCGTTCTTGAAAAGGACGGGATAATCTATTCGGTGCCCGGCAGAGGAACTTTCCTTTCAGAGGGTCACGGGGACGTTATTTTCAAAAATGCCGTGAACGAATTCAGGTTAGCCGCTCAAAAGGCTTACAGGAGCGGACTTTCACAGGATGATATGATGGATATCGTCCGTGAAACGGCACAGAGACCGGAGAGTTGATTATGATAGATCTGAAAAACGTTGTAAAAAGATTTGATGATTTTACCGCTCTTGACGGCGTTGATCTCACGATACCTACGGGCACATCATTCGGTCTGCTGGGTTCCAACGGAGCAGGCAAATCCACCATACTGAGGCTCCTGAGCGGTATATATAAGGCAGAGAGCGGCGAGGTGCTGGTGGACGGAGAGGAAGTGTTCGACCATGAGAAGGTCAAGGAACGTGTGTTCTTCATCGATGATGAGACCGTACAGTTCGGGCATTTCACCCTGAAGGAGCTGAAGGACTATTACAAGGGCTTCTATCCCAAGTTTTCGGAGGAGATGTTCAAGCAGCTTGCAGAGAGAGTAAAGCTGCCTATGGACAAAAAGACAGATACCTTTTCAAAGGGTATGAAGCGCCAGGCGATAGTCATAACAGGCCTTGCCTGCGGTACGGATTATCTTCTGCTGGATGAAGCCTTCGACGGGCTTGACCCCACCATGCGCATCATTGTCAAGAAAATGCTGGTGGATGCCATCATCGACAGAGGGCTCACCACTATCATCTCCTCCCATAACCTGAAGGAGATAAACGAGGTCTGCGACAGTGTGGCACTGCTGCACCGCGGAAAGATACTGTTCAGCCGCGACCTTGACAGCGTGAAGGGAAATATCCACAAGGTGCAGTGTGCATTCCCACAGGAGTATACGAGAGAAGCCTTTGAGAATGCTGAGATACTCCACTATGAGCGCAACGGCAGCGTGCATTACTTTATCATAAAAGGCTCCGAGGATGAGATAAGGGAGTATTTCGGACCGAAGTCACCGCTCATTCTGGATATAATCCCCATGACCCTCGAAGAGATATTCATCTACGAAATGGAAGGTCTGGGATATTCTGCCGAAGAACTTGATAAATGAGTGAGACTGCCGATACGGTAAGTTCTATGATAAAAGGGTGTTTGTTATGAATGAACAACAGACCATAAGGTCTCATATATTCACGCAGAGATCGTTCCATAACGGCGTGCAGAACGTCCTGCGTGAAAAGCGTATGCTGATAGTGCTCACGGTGCTGCACTTTGCTGCTGCTCCGCTGATCACGCTCATAGCACTGGGTCAGATTCTTATATCGCACATGGAGCCTGAGATCGAGGTATATGCAGGAATAGGCGTATGCACCACCGGTGCTGCATGCCTGTGGGGCATAGCCTGCGCATTCACTGCCATGCCATACCTGTACAAGCGGACAACTGTGGATATGCGCCTTTCGCTGCCCATGAGCTCGACACAGCGCTTCGCATCGGATTATCTTTCGGGATTGTTCGTATATATGGCGCCGTTCCTTGTAAATCAGGCGCTCACATCATTACTTCTGCTTTTAGGGCACATCCTCTGTGACGGACGGGATTATGTCTATCACTATCACAGTCGTGAGGCTGTAAGGTGGCACTGTGATATATTCGGGACTGCAGCCTCCTACTATTTCAGGATATTGTTTGCGGCAGTGCTCATCATGATAATGTTCTACACCATAAGCGTGCTCACTATGACCTTCTGCGGCTCGCTGATGGAGAATATCTGCTATACTGCCATGTTCAATGCTCTGGTGCCTGCGGTCATAGCTCTTGTGAGCTATGCTGTATCAGAGGCAGTCAAGGGTGCTGTGTTTGAGGGGCTGTGCTTTGTGCTTCTGCCCTATACCTCCCCTCTGGGCGGGTGCATATACTATATCATGATGATGGAAGAAGACAGTACGTTCATTGAATATGCCATGTGGGCTCTGGGCTTTATATTCTGCACGCTTGTATATCTGGGCCTTGCGTTCTGGCTCTACAAGAAGCGTTCGGTTAAGGCTGAATACACAGGAAAGCCCATTGTATATACGGCGTTCTACCATGTATTGATGGTGCTTGCTGTGGCATGCGTGGTCTATGGTTTCATGAGCATAGATGAGGATATGTTCATCGCATCCGTTATCGTTTCTGCCATCGGATACCTTGTTATGTCGGTGATAAAGAACAGGGGATTCAAAAAGTTCGGCAAGGTAGTGCTCTCCTTTGTGGTGACCTATGTTGCCATTATAGGTTCATATCTGCTCATCATCGGAACGGAGTGCTTTGGCGCAGGCAGATTTGTGCCCGATCCTATGACTGTTCAGCGCTGCTATATAAACTATCTGGGTTTTGACGACAGGGTATATTCAAGCAGTATGAGCCTTGAATATTCCCAGACCGGTGCCATGTTCACCGATAAGGACAACATCAGGACAGTGACCGATCTTCACAGATATATAATAGATGCAGGCGAAGAAGATATCGAGGGCGAAAATGAAGTGATCAGCTTCTGCATAGTTTACAAGACGATGCTGGGCAGGACAATAATGCGCGAATACAGGATCCCTGCAGATGTGATGACCGACAAGCTGATAGCACTCGATACCACGGATGAGATGAAGACTGCCCGCATAAAGAAGGCAACGGCGGAAATATGGCGGGCGGCAAGAAGGATCAGGGAGGTCCGCACACGCAGAGGATCGGGTATGCCCGAAAGCAGGTGGGATATTTCAGTTTCTGCGATGTATGTAACAGATGCGAATACACAGTATATCCGTGAGCCTGTCATGTCCGACAGCTTCTATTCCGGGCTTATAGATGCCCTTGCGAAGGATATAAGGGCGGAGACTCCCGATCAGTATTTCGGAAGGACCAAGTCAAGGATGGGCTACCTCAATGTGGGCAGTTATTCCATCACCATAACAGAGGATTATACAAATACGCTGTCATTCCTGCAGGGCTATGGTATCAACGGCATCCCTGTCATTGACAGGGAAATGGCAGAGTCTCTGCTGTATAACTTTACCATCAACCTCACCAACAATGAGCTGGAGGAATACATTGACGGGGAACACAACCCTCTTTATACCGGATACGAGAGTTATAATTCCAACGATTACAACACCATAACGGTCACGACCAAAAACCTTTACACCGAAGAGCTGATCGATATCATCACTCATTCAAGGAAACATTCCGTGTCGGAAAACGGCAAATTCCTTATCTCTCTTGGAAACGGCACAGCGATACCGGATGAAAGCTGCAATGAACTGGTAAGGGATATATATATATCTAATGTCATGAACAAAATAATATATGGAGTTGCCTATGATTACAGAGAGGACAGTTATTCCCTCTTCCTCATGAAATTCGCGGAATTTTACAAGGACAGGATAATCGAAAGATACGGTAAGGATATGTATGATGTCCTTGTTACTTACGCAAGGACAGGGTATAGAGTGATGTAAAGCATGAGACGCATCCCGCATGACAGATGAAGTAAAAGCTCCTCGTGAAAACGGGGAGCTTTCGTGTTACTTAGTGTCTGTATCCGTGCGCTTGTTCAGCATCACCTGCGGGAAGGGTATCGTTATGCCCTGTGCGTCAAATTCATCCTTTACGCCCTCTATCAGGTCAAAATACACTGTCCAGTAGTTGGCGGTGTTTGTCCATACGCGGACGGTAAATATCACACCGCTGTCGGCAAGCTCGGATACACGGGCAAATTCATCTTCATTATGCAGTACCATCGGGTGTGCTGCAATTACTTTTTTAAGAGCCGCCTGTGCCTTTTTCAGATCCGTGCTGTAGTCCACGCTGAATTTAAGATCAACGCGGCGCATGTGTTCCTTGCTGAAATTTACAAGGGTGGATGAGGAGAGCTGACCGTTGGGGATGTAGATCACCTTGTTGTCAAGAGTCTTTATCTCCGTGGTCATTATGCCGATGCGGGAAACATTTCCCTCTACGCCCTGGCAGCTTATGTAATGTCCCTTTTCAAAGGGCTTGGTGAACAGTATTATAAACCCGCCTGCCACATTTGAAAGGCTGTTCTGCAGTGCGAGGCCTATGGCAACTGATGCCGCACCAATGACGGTTATTATGGAGGTCATAGGGACGCCCAGCACCGACAGGGATATGACTATTACTATGGCGGTGAGGATAATGTTGAAAAGTGAGGTGAGGAAGTCGGTGGCGGTCTTGTCCACCTTGGTCTTTTTGGCCGCCTTGTCTATCAGCTTTACTATTATGGATGTGATTATCCGCCCCACGATGTAGATGATCACGGCCACAAGGATAGTGGGGATAAAGCCTATCACCGCATTGGCGAAATCAGCCAGCACATCCTTGTTGATATTGCCCGTGGATACGGCTTCCACCACGTTCTCCGCCTTTTCTGCTATCACAGAGCCGTCCACAGCGTTGCTTTCCTCTACAGCCTGTGTGACTTCCTCCGTTGCTGTTTCCGTAAGCATAGTTAATATTTTCATCGGTATACCTCGTTTATGATGTTTTTTTGCTGTTCTTTTACAGCCGGACCTATTTCCTTCTCATCTTGATGAATTTCCACAGGTTGCGGATGACTATTATCCCCAGAGCGATTATCAGGATGTAGAACAGGACGTATGCGCCCAAAGAGAGTATTCCCGTGGGGGTCTTCAGCCGATGCGCCATGTCCGCATTATCCGAATGGAACTTGTATTCCGCGGCGTTGCCCTTTGCGGTGAGGGTGTTGCGTTCATCTTCCACAAGGGTGCTGACAGCAGTGTCCGTGACTTCCAGCACTTCACCCGCTGCGGAGATGTATGCACATCTGAACCGCCCGAATTTTTTGTAAAGTAAGCCGGTATTCACTGCCTCTTTGTTCTTTTTGCCCTTCGGGATATCTTGTATCACATATTCCTCTTCAAGCACCTTCCCATTCTCATCCGCCCGTATATAAAGAGCGCTGCCGTATCTGAAATGCAAAGACAGGCTCATATAGCCATCCGCATTATAGGCGGCGATTTCGGTATCGGCGCTGATATTCACGGGATCGTCCGTATCGTCTGATGAGAATACGGGCAGGCAGGTGTCCTGCAGTTCGGTGTAGTATCCGCTGTCAGGGGATATTTTCCCCAGAATATCAACATAGGCAGTCCCTGCGGGGGCTCCCGACATATCAAAAGTGATGATGACAGAGTCGGTGCCTGCTGTTTCCTCCGCATGCGCTGTAAACGGCGGGAAAAGCATCATCAGCAGAGCACAGAGCACTGTATAAAGCGTTTTGCATCGTATATCCATAGGTCTGCGGTCATAGGGCATTATGGTTTTCGGTCAGGTCTTGAACATTTTCCATTATATCACAAGTCAGACAAAAATGCAAGCATCTGCAGCTCAGCCTGCTTGACATTTGTCGGGAAATCGAATATAATAGTATAAATGGGTGTTCATACTCTCTCTGAACGGATAACAGCAAGAGAAGGGCAGAACAGATCACGGTTTTGATGTTTTGGGACTTGATATGAAATTATCGATAAAGCGCCGCCTTATGCGGCTGGGCATGGTATTCGCCGCTCTGGGATCAGTCCTGACGGCAATATTTGCCGCACTAATTATGAACCATCTCTCATCGGAGTTTTCGGGTTCCCACTGTGAGACAGTCGTGGGCAGTGTGGGCAGCTCTCTGCAGGAGGAGATGGAGTTCCTTGCCAACGGCCTGCGGGATTCCGCATCCGGGGATCACAGCGATATATTTGATGATGTGTTCATCCTGGGTGAGCCGCGGTCGTATAAATACAAGGGATTTGAGGATCAGTGCAGGATGACGGACAAGGACGACGTGCTGGTCACATATATCCACGAGGCACACTGCTACATATTCGCACTCAACAGGGGAGAGGACATAATAGCAGGGCAGCTCCGGGATGATTATTTCGACTATGTCACCGATGTCATGTCCGGGGACGGCTGCTATGGTTATATGGTGTGCAACAGCACCGGCGAGATACTGATCTCATCGGATAAGGCAGCCTGCGGCGAGGATATCAGGGGGGATGACCTGTATGCAGCCGGTATTGATGCGGTGCAGCAGGGAAACAGCAGCCTCACGGGGAATATATTCTCGGAATATATCGTGTATGCCACACCTGTGCCCGATAATCCCCGTTTCAGCATATTCTACTGTGTGGGATCCCACAGGGTATACCACACGGTAAAGATCGCCATGGTGCTGATGTTCGGCTATGCAGCGCTCATAATACTCGTTTCCTTCTTTACCTCCGTAAAGGCGGCAGGGCGGATATCACGCTCTATACTCCCCACAGTGGAGTGCCTGGACAAATTTTCCAACGGCATCATAGACACATCCTTCAAGGCCAACAGCAGAGGGGATGAGACACAACAGCTCTCCGAGGCCATGGAGAAGACCATAAACAGCATCGGCACATATATCAAGGATATAGACTATATCCTCACCGAGATAGCGGGGGGCAATCTCATCATCGAAAGCAGCTGCGACTATCGGGGCGATTTCGGCAGAATAAAGAACTCCCTTGATACGATAACGGGTTCCCTTAGGAAGATGATAGGCACCATAAGGGATGCGGGAGAGCAGGTGAACTCCGGTGTCAGCTCACTGGCAAGCGGCGCACAGCTTATGGCGGCAAATTCCTCCTCCGAGGCGCAGACGCTCAAAAAGCTGGATCAGCTGGTAAGGAGCATAAATGACAACGTGAATGCAAATTCCGAGATGATAGGCAATATGCGTTCCCTTTCGGAATCGGTGGTGACCAGTGTTGAAAACGGCAGTCACTGCATGAAAAACCTCAATGTGTCCATAGAGGAGATAAGACAGGCATCCGAGGAGATATCACAGCTTGCGTCCCTTATCGAGGATATCGCGTTCCAGACGAATATCCTTGCCCTCAATGCAGCAGTAGAGGCAGCAAGGGCAGGGGATGCGGGAAAAGGCTTTGCAGTCGTGGCAGATGAGGTGCGTATGCTGGCAGGCAGGGCATCCGAGGCGGCGCAGAATGCGGTGAAGGTCACGGAGCGCAGCATGGGGGCTGTGGAAAGAGGCGTGAAGTACGGCTCACAGACTATGCACTCCCTGGATGAGATATACACGTCGGTAAATGACCTCAGCGGCTTTGTGTCAAAGGTGGCAGATACTTCCATACAGCAGGCAAATGACATAAATGTAGTGAACAAGGGACTCAGTCGTATAACCACTGCGGTGGACAGCAACGCTGCCACAGCGGAGGGCTCCGCCGCAAATTCCGAGGAGATCGCCACACAGGCACAGATACTCGAAAAGCAGCTCAGGAATTTCAAGGTAAGGTAAGAATCTGATGCTGACATAAAAAACAGGCTGTCCGTGAAGGGCAGCCTGTCTTTTGGTTATTGTTTTTGTGTTTCTTAGGGCTTTACTGATCCTTACCCGTGACAGACGATCTGCAGATCGCTGCTACGGTCAGAACAGTAATGAGAAATTACTTTCTCTTTCTGGATGCTACAGCGCCGCAAGCTGCAAGAGCCATAACTGCTGCGATAGCGGGTACGCTCATGTTGCCTGTGCCTGTGCTGCTTGTCTCAGCTGCAGGAGCGGGAGCAGGAGCAGCCTCTGTCTCAGCGGGAGCAGCCTCCTCGACTGTTACAGGAGCTTCCTCCTCAACGGGAGCAGCCTCTTCTTCTTCTTCCTCAAAGTCGATGTCCTCTTCCTCAGCCTCTGCGGAATCAGCTGCGAGAGCGGCATCATCGAGACCCTTGATAGTGAATGTTACTTCGAGTGTCTCATTTATGGGGAGAGTATGGTCGAAACCGGTGGTGTCCTTAGTCTCGCTGTACTGATTGTAAATGTCGATCCTGAAATTGCCCTTTTCCTCGAGGTCGCCGTAAGCGATCTGATCGGGATCAAATTCAACTTCTTCGCCGTCTACAACGATCTTGTCAAGAACTGCCTCAGCGGTAGGATAGTTAGCATACATGCCCTCGAAATCGATGCAGAATACGCCGAAATCGGGAGAACCGGCAGCCTGGAATTCCATTGTATAAGTGCCGTCACCTGTGATGGTCATTGAGTTGGCACTCATATCGGAAACGCTCCAGTCGGTAGATGCGAACATGGGGATAGCGTTTACTTCAACATAAACGTCCTCTTCCTCATCTTCCTCCTCGAAGTCCTCTTCCTCTTCTGCAGCCGTATCCTCCTCAGCAGCTTCCTCTGCTGCGGTCTCCGCAACGGTGGTCTCCGCAACTGTTTCTTCTGCAGGAGCAGCCTCTGTCTCAGCGGGAGCATCGTCAACGGAAAGAACCACGCCGTCCTTGCCGAGAAGCTCTACACTTGTAACGGTGAAATCGCCCCACCAGTTCTGGAGGAAGAAGTTTGCATAGGCATCGCCGTCCTTGAATACAGGAGCGTCCTTGAGGAGCTCAACAGTCTTTCCGTCGGAAGTGATCTCCTTGCCTGCATCCGCATTGCCCCAGTCATGGGACTCCCAGTTGTTGGATGTGGAGTTGATACCGATACCGCCGCCGTAACCCTGTGAAGGATCGTTGACCTTGATGTAGAATCTTACACCGTATACCTCAGAGGCAGCAATGCTTGCATCAGCAGACCAACCTGCGATCTTCTTGTCATCAGAATTCACGATAACAAAATAATCTTTGCCGGGCTTTCTTTCGTCTATGTACTTGTTTGCGGAAAGAGCAGATGCGCTTACGGAAGCCAGTGATGCAGCAAGTACAACAGCAGCAATGCCGCCGATGATCTTATTAAGTTTCATAATGTTATCTCCTATTGACTGACTTATCTTCTTCTGGCTGCGACCATAGCAGCAGCAGCAAGACCCATAACAGTAACTATTACGGAAGGAACAGCATTGCCTGTTGCAGCGGGAGTGGTCTCCTCAGCAGCTGCAGGAGCGGCCTCTGTCTCAGCGGGAGCAGCCTCTGTCTCGGCAGGAGCTGCTTCTTCCTCAGCGGGAGCCTCTGTTTCCTCGACAGCAGCTTCTGTCTCCTCGGGAGCAGCCTCTTCCTCAACGGGAGCTGCAGCATCAAGGTCTGCAAAGCAGTATTCCTTGCCGCCCTTGTCGTCTACCCAGTTGGGCTCGCCTTCCTTTTCGCCGAGCTCATAAGTGCACTGCTTAACAACAACGCTCTTGACGGAGAATGTAAGACCTGTATCACCCATTGCATCGATAGCATCGGCATCGAGCACGAATTCGAGCTGAGTATCGTTCTTGTTTACGCAGATCCATCCATCGGACTTGATGGTGAGTGTATCTGTGGTGATATGGCAGTCTTCCATCTTGGACTGGCTCAGCCATCCGTTATCATAGTCTATGGGGCATACCAGGTACTGGTCTGCAAGTCCGTAGGGATCGTACAGCTCAACGTCGAGAGTGATCTTGACGTCACCGCCTACTGCCTGGAGAGCTTCCTTGGTTATACCGATGCCTGTAGATGTCCAGTCACCGGGATATTCGCTGTCAATAGCGATGGTCTCAGCAGATACGCTGAAAGCAGTCATGGATACAGCCAGAGCAGCAGCTGCCGCACCGGCGATTATTTTCTTCATCTTCATGTCTTTCACCTTTCTGTGCTTAAATAAGAATGGCAACCCATGCCGTAAAAATGGCATGGGCTGCCATTACACAGCGATGAGTCAACACCGCATAAGCGTATTCTTATGAAACTCTGAGGGGGATCCCCCTCAGAGTCGTAAACATATCTTACTTCTTCTTGGAAACGTAAGCAGCAACAGCAGCAGCAGCCATTACAGCAACAGCAGCAGCAGCGGAGGTGTTGCCTGTAGCAGTAGAAGTAGTCTCCTCAGCAGCAGCAGGTGCAGGAGCAGCCTCTGTCTCAGCAGGAGCAGCTTCCTCAGCGGGAGCTTCTTCAGCAGCAGCTTCCTCTGCAGGAGCCTCTTCAGCAGCAGCTTCCTCAGCGGGAGCCTCTTCAGCAGCAGCGGAAGATCCGCCGTAAGCCTTCTGAGGGATCTCGTTGCCTTCCTTATCGAAGATCTTGAAATCAGAAACGGTGAATGTGATGCTCTGGTCAGTGATGTCCTGGCCGGACCAGTCCATGAACACGATCTCGTTGGAAACATCTTCAGCAGGACCAAGGAGCCACTTGAAGGAATCCTCTACAGTCTGCTCGTCTTCCCAGATAGCTGTGCCGTCCTCTGCCCAGTCGTTGGGAGAGAGGGAGTACTGTGCGGAGTTACCGGTGGAAACCCATGTTCCGCCGCCCATCCAGCCGCAGTCTGTGCCTGTGAGCTTGGAAAGGCCATGATATGTGATCTTCCAGGAGCCGGAATATACCTTAGAGAGATCATCGGGATTCTCGAGTACATCAGCCCATGTGATTCTGAACTTGGAAAGTTCGCCTGCAGTTGCCTGGCCCCATGTAACACCATTCTCATCAGTGCTGATGATAGTACCGGTAGCGGGATCGTCACCGTCAGCATGACCTGCTGCTGACCAGTCAACAGCGCTTGCTGTGCTTGCAAAAGCTGACATAGCTACAACAGCTGCAATGCCTGCAATAAGCTTTTTCATTTTAATCTCCTCCATTAATAGGCGAAAAGCCTTTTTGTGTACAAAAATAAAGATAGTTCACCTATACGCAAATTTTCACTATTCATTATAACATTTGATGCAAGAATTTACAACTATAAGTTTTCACAATTTTTTCACCCGTTTTTTAGTCGTTTTTTACATTATAACTATTTTTTTTGCCCTATATAATGCCGTTTTTTAGTCCTGAGGCAGCGCCTGTGAGAAGCACATTGCCCAGAAAATGCCGGTGTGATGCGGATTTTGACCCGATTTGGCACTGTTGTGCCGGCGTGTAACCCTTTTGTAATTTATATGTAACTGTTTTGTAGGTTTCAAGCGTATTTCCAAATTATCTTGCATTTTGATTTGGTTTGTGATATAATAGAATGGAATACGTATCCGGATGCCGTGAAAAGGCGGCGGATAAATATCAGGACGGTGCGCGGGACGCGTTCCCTATGCGCCGTATAACAGGGTGTTAGATATGAAAAGATACAGACCGGCGATCATCCTTGGCGCTGTAGCTCTCATACTCGTGGTAGTCACCGTGATCATGCTTTCAAGGGGCAACTCGGAGTATGGGCTGTATGTATCGGCTGCATCGGGGGATACCCAGATCGGTACTTCAGATACCGATAAGGTGCCGCTTGTGGCTGATGTGTTCGTCAAAAAGGGCGATGTGATTACGGTAGGTGACAGCGGAAGCTGCACTCTTATCTACCGCAGCAAGGATAATCTCGATGAAAACTATGCGATACTTTCCGCAAATTCCCAGATGATCGTTTCCGATGATTTCAACGGAAGAGCGGACGGAACACTGTTCCTTTCCCGCGGAAAGCTGCTGGTGAACTCCACCAAGAAGGCAAAGTGCAATATCATAGTCCGCACGGACGGCGTTTCCGCCACCACTAAGGAGGCTGTGCTCTTCTGTGACTATGACGAGCTGGATTCTGCCGTGACCCTCACATCCTTCTCGGGTGATGTGGTGATGCAGCTTTACAACAATCTGGGCACTCCCATAGATGCCAACGGCAATCTCAACGGCCCCGCACAGGGCATGAGAGGCGGTACGGTATCCCGCGTGCTCTGCGGACTGCAGGGCAACAATCCAACATTTGACTATGCGGGCAGGGCTGATGTGGATCTCACATCTTACGATGCGGTGACTCTGAAGAACCTTATCACCCTCGCAGCCTTCCACGACCTCGCATTCACATCCCAGGAGCTCAAAAATGCCTATGACGATCTTCCAGCAGAGGTTGTAGACGAGAGCGCAGAGCCCGGGGAGACCGAAACAGAGACCGAGACCGAGACCACCACGGAGACCACGCCTCCCACCGAGGAGACCTCAGAGGAAACTTCCTCCGAAGAGACCACCGAGGAGACCACCACCGAAAGGCCGGAGGAGACACAGGCACCTGCCACCGCTGCAGAGACACAGCGCACCACAGCAAGGCAGACAGCCGCTGCCACCGAGCGCCGCACAGAGGCACGCACCACCGCTGCGAACCGCGAGTCCGTAGGTGCTGCCATAGATGTTCCTCCCGAGGATGATATAGGCGATATCGTAGATATAGGACCCGATGACGGATATGATGACAACGGCGGCCTTGTGGATGATGACGACGGCATGCTCATAGATGACGGCGACGGCGGCCTTGTGGACGATGATGACTTCTCCCTTGATGATGACAGCTCACTGGAGGATGATATGAGCGGCGACAGCTCATTCGATGCTCCGCAGGATATCTATGATGATTCCGAGTTCATGCCCACCGTGGAGACCATAGCCAAGAGCAATACTCATACTGTCACTTTCGTGATAGACGGTCAGCGCTATCAGACTACCGTAGAGGACGGCGGTCAGGCAGTGCCCCCATTCAGCCCCGGCGCTAATTCCATGGGTTCGCCCTTCCTGGGCTGGGATCAGTCACTTTCCAATATCACAGCGGATGTGACTATCAACGCTATGTATTGATCACACAGTTACAGCAGGGGATCGAAAGGTCTCCTGCTTTGTATATCCGAACTTATCATATCTGAACCGGATGGGCATCCGTTCACAGAAAACAAGGAGCTGTTATATTGTTCATACCAACACGGGCTTACCGTTCCATACTTTCCGTCACTCCCGATGTGCTGCGCGAAATGGGAGTGCGGGCGATCATACTTGACATAGACAATACCTGCACCACCCATGACAACCCCGTCCCCATAGAGGGGCTCATGGAGTGGCTCGATGAGATGCGGACAAATGATATAAAGATGATGATCGTCTCCAACAATCATGAACCCAGAGTGGCGCCCTTTGCAAAGCTGCTGGGGCTCCCCTATGTATGTGAGGGGGCAAAGCCGCTGCCCAAGGGCTACAGGGAGGCCGTGCGCAAGATGGGCGTGAAAAAAAGGCATGTTGTCACCATAGGCGACCAGCTCTTCACGGATATCCTGGGAGCCAGCATATTCGGCATCAAGTCTATACTTGTAAAGCCCATCGAGCTTGAAAAAACAAGGCTGTTCAAGCTGAAAAGGGCGCTGGAGATACCTCTGCTGCCGAGAAGATACAGGGACTGACATGGATGCATACCGGAGCATACCTTGAAGGAAATGAGCTTTTCGGCGCGGGAAAATACAGGGAAGCGGCAGATGCCTTTATAATTTCAAACGGCAAGGATGAGTATTTCAAGACATACGAGAGACTGGCGGAATGTTATCTTCACATGGGGCAGCCTCATAAGGCGCTGGAGTGAAATGAGAAGGGCTATCGTCTGAATGACCGCAATGATGGACTGTCCTATAACCGCAAGCTATGTCCCCCGCCTCTAATGGCAGTTCATGCCATTGAGTGGCATGGGTTCCATATTTCCATTCAGTAGGAGTTCAATCTCCTACTGAATGGAAATGAGCCTGCGGCTCACACTTGCTTGTTAAAAGC
>JAFPYQ010000241.1 GCA_017394475.1 Oscillospiraceae bacterium
TATCACATGATCAAGGAGAGACTGCAGGACCCCGAAATCATTGAAGTTCAGGTCTCTCACATCTATGACTATCCCCTTTACGCCCTTCTGTATCAGCTTGTCAAGGGAATTCTTGAACTGGTGCTCTGTCTGCTGTGTTATCTCTTTGATGCGGATGAGCCCCACATTGTCTATGCGCATATCCGTGACCGTGATATGCTCCGATACCTTGCCTATCACATCATAGTCTATAAAGTTGGTGCCGTATTCATCCACGCGCTTTACATACAGCTTGACACGGGTGCCCTCTGTGGCGTTGAACAACAGTACAGCCTCGTCATATCCGCCCTCAAAAGCGATGACATCGGTATTGTTCACAGCGGTGATGATGTCGCCTTCCAGAACGCCGGAATCCTCTGCGGCGCCGCCCTGTTCTATGCCCGTGACACGGATATAGCCTGACTTGTCCTTGGTATAGGTAAAGCCCAGACCTTCTACCATGCCTTCGGGAACGGTGGTGTATGCGGCATATTCATCTGCGGTCATATATGCGCAGAACGGGTCGCCTATGCCCTCTACATAGCCCTTTATCATGCCCTGCTTTATAGAAAGATCATCTATCTCACCGATATAGGAGGCACGGGAATATACGTCCACCTCGGAGATATAGCTGTACACCTGCTGTTTTTCATTCACATCCGACAGCTTTTCGTTGAATGTGTCCAGTGCATAGCGGTTGGTCAGTATGAATGTCACACAGGCTGCCGCTGCGGTTATCCCTATAGTTATGCCTAATGGTACTTTTATCATATCTTTTTGCGGGAACGCACTTCATGGCATCCCCATCATTTCTTCTCCCTTTTTGCTTTTTTATCTTTCTCTGTTTTGCCCGTATCGTTTTTCTTAAATTTTTCCAGTATCGATGCAGGTATCTTGAACCGCCTGCCCTCACGCCGCATGGGTCTGTCCTCATGTACCGAGTAGTAATCCGCTGTGGCGGTGGAGAGATTTTTCTCGCTGAGCCTGTATGATACGAATTCGCTTACTATCTCATAGAGCACTGCGAATATGGGAACACCCAGTATCATACCCACAAAGCCGAACATGCCGCCGCCCACGAAGATGGCGAACATTACCCAGAAGGGCGAGAGCCCCGTGGAATCGCCTATTATGGCAGGGCCTATGATATTTCCGTCAAGCTGCTGCAGCAGGACTATCATAATGACGAAGGCTATCACATGCTCCGGATCGGAGACCAGTAGGAGCACTCCCGAAGGTATCGCTCCGATAAAGGGGCCGAAGAACGGGATTATATTCGTGATGCCCACGAGAACGGAGATGAGTGTGGCATACTCAGGGCTTATGAACTTCATGGCAACAAAGCAGATCATACCGATTATCAGAGAGTCTATGATCTTGCCGGAAAGGAAGTTCACCACCTGAGTATTTACGCGGGAACAGATATGCCGCACGCTTGCATCGGCCTTTTCGGGCAGTACGGCTGCCAGCAGCTTTTTGACCTGTGCTTCGAAATGCTCCTTGTCTATGAGGAAATACACCGCAACGATAAAGCCTATGACAAAGTGGCCTATGCCGCCGATAACACTGAATGCACTGTCCTTGAGCCTTATGGTGAGCTCGCCTATCTTAGGGACGAGGTTGTTCACGGCGTTGATTATTGCAGTCCTTATCTGGTCGAACTGGGAATTTATCGTATCCAGCAGTTCGGGATATGCATCAAGCTTCCCGCCTATCCAGCTGTATATGTTGTTGAGGTAGTTCTGAGCGTTGCTCAGTATCTCCAGAATGTTCCTCATGAGCTGGGGAACTATTATCAGAAGAAGGGATGTAATGACAGCCAGTCCGAATACGATGGCCGCTGCAGTGGCAAGGCCTCTGCACAGCTTGGGTCTGGGCTGTTTCTTTTCAAGTATCTTTTTGAGATTGCGCTCCACCAGCTTCATGAACGGGTTGAGCAGGTACGCGATCACAAAGCCCCATATTATAGGCGAAAGGGTCTTTATGAACTTTTCGAGCACCTCGGATACCACAGATATCTTTGTTACAAAGAATACCAGCAGCATACAGGCCGCAAAGGTTATTACAGTATATACGGAGATAGTGGTATATTTTTCGTTCCAGTTGATCTTCATTATCCGACCGCCTTACATATAAAGAAACGGTGATGAGGAATGATGCATCTGTCATCATCCGATCATGATCCGATGGTCATATCGGCATCCGCTGTCCTGTCGAAAAAGACAAATACATAGATAATTTTACCATATCCCGACGGATATGTCAAGGAATATCCCAAAATACAATGTGAAACCGTGATGAAATCTGTGTGTCACACTCTGTTCACGGAAAAAAGTCTGCTCCGCGCATACGGAACAGACTTCGTTCATTCTTCAAATATATCAGGCTCAACGGTGATAGTCCTTGTATCCCCTTCTCCGCTGATGGTTATGGTGAGGGTCTCATCCAGGAGGCCTTCCGTATTTTCCGACCATTCCACGCATATCACCGAATCATCGGAAAGATAGTCATAATATCCCGTTGATTCAAGGGCTTCCGCAGTATTTATGCGGTACATATCGAAATGGTACAGCGTGAGCCTGCCGCCGCGGTATTCATTCACCAGGGCAAATGTGGGGGAACTCACTATATCATCAAGGCCAAGCCCCATAGCGATGCCCCTTGTAAGGGTGGTCTTCCCCATGCCCAGATCCCCCTTATAGGCTATGACTTCGCCGCCTTTCAGGACGCTGCCTATCCTTTTCCCGAATTCTATAGTCTCCTCGGGGCTGTTCGTTGTCGTGATATACTGCATTACTGTTCACCGTTCAGAAGGCTCGTGTATTGCCCGGCTGCGGAGTAAGGGATCTGATCTGCCAGATCGAACTCATCATCTGTAGTGTCATCCACGCCGAGAAGGTCACGGAGATCCACATTTTCCTCCTCATCGGGGTAGACGTGTTTGATGGTATTATCTATGGAGAGCGGGATGCAGTTGAGCTTTGCCTCCACGTTCATGATGCGGAATTTCTCACAGAAGAAGGATATGTCGTCATCCTCGAGAGAGCGTATCTTATAGCGCTTTTTCTCGGAATAGCCGTATTTTTCGGTGGATATGATATCAAAGCCGAAAAGCATAGTGCGAACACCCAAACACCCTATCTCAAATTCGCTGACATTCTCGAATATGATCTCACATGAGAGCTTTATGGGATCGTGGGCATAGAGCATCATTCGGATGAAGGGCACCTTCACGCCCTCGCTGCCGTACCCCGCATAATAGCTGAAATCGCCGAAGGAGTCGAAGTCATACCAGTAAAAATCATCGGAAAGCTCGGTTATCTGTTCGATACCGTATATCTCCCCGAAATTCTTTTTAAGAGCAGAACGCTCCTCTTTGAGCGGCATGGTCTTGCGCATGCCCACAGGCATACGTTCAAAGCCCATTCCCTCATACCATTTTATCAGGCTGTCCTCACAGAATATCTGCACATTGAGCTTATAGATGCCTGTCTGACAGTATTCCACTATCTTCTGGACTATCTTGGCGCCTATGCCGTGCCTGCGGTAGTCGTTGCGGACACAGATGCCGCTCATGACTGCGGCTATGAGCCCGTCTGATGCCACATGACCCAGACCCACCAGAGTATCCCCGTCATAAGCGTAAACGGAATAGAAGGAATTATTGGATTTTTCTATATCCTCATCGGTATAGCCGCTGAGCTGATACCACTGCAGTGCCTGATAGAGCTCCACAGCATCGTGCGGATGCTTCATGTGAGACAAATATTCAATTTCCATTTCAGCTCCGCTCCTTTGCCGTAAACTCCATACCCGGGATAATGACCGTAACGCTCGCATCTGTTTTTCACCATGCGGGGACAGCTCTGCCATAATATCCCATTACAATTATAACATATTCTAAAATATATTCAATACCGCTATGGTAATTTTAGCGTTTTTCACAAATATTTATCCCGATTTTGTGAAATTTGCTTTTCGTTGGGATATAAACGAAAATGCAGCCTGATCCTAACAAAGGCCTAACACCGTTACAAACTGGTTATAACACAGCGCTAACTACAAAGACAAA
>JAFPYQ010000242.1 GCA_017394475.1 Oscillospiraceae bacterium
AGGAACAGAAAGCCCGCCAGCTCCGAATACGAACGCATTTGCAAATATGGGTGAGGCACAGGAAATGCCCTTGACAGATGATGAGGATGAGAGTATAATAGAAAACAGAGGATGGGTCACAGTTATGTATCATAACCGGTATGCAGCTATTCTATTGATACTATAAAGCATTATCAGCCGCATAAAATGCGGCTGATATATAACGGGGGATAGTGACCGGCATACAGAGAATGTGGTCGATCACATCTTCCAGTTCTGTGAAATGATCTGCTGTTCTGCCATACGCCGATATATGCCGCTTTTTTCATATAGTTCGGCAGGCGTGCCTTCCTCGGCGACCCTTCCGTCCTTGAGAACGACTATGTGATCGGCGTTGGCTATCGTCCTCATCCTGTGTGCGATGATAAGGACAGTCTTATCCTTGATAAGCTCGGACAATGCCTGCTGTATCTGTGTTTCATTTTCCGCATCAAGGGATGCTGTGGCCTCATCGAGGAGTATCACCGGAGCATCTTTGAGAAATGCCCTTGCAATGGATATTCGCTGACGTTCACCGCCCGAAAGCTCACTGCCGTTTTCACCGATAAATGTATTGTAGCCCTGCGGGAGCCTGGTCACGAAATCATCACAGTTGGCAAGCCTTGCCGCATGCAGTACCTCTTCATCGGAAGCATCCTTTTTACCGATACGGATGTTTTCCATCACCGACTGGTTGAAAAGCGTAACGTCCTGGAAAACTATGGAATACGCAGAGAACAGCGTTTCGGGATCGGCCTTTGAAATATCCATACCGCCAAGAGATATCCTACCCTTGTCTATATCCCAGAATCGGGCGGCAAGCCTTGAAACAGTAGTCTTTCCTCCGCCTGACGGCCCTATGAGTGCTGTGACCTCGCCCTGCTTTGCGGTGAATGTCACATCGCGCAGCACTGCGGTATCATCATAGGAGAAAGAAACGTGGTCGAACACGATGTCATAGCCTTTGTTGGTCATTCTGTCCGTGCCTGTCTGTATATCGTGGGACAGAACTTCATCAAGCCTTTCACACTGTACTGTGGCGGCTATAATAGCTGCAAAGTTCTGCAGTGTTATCTGCATAGGGTCGTACAGTCGTGATACTACCATCAGGAACATAAAGAATGTGAGCAGAGTGATCTCGCCTTTTGCAAGCAGTGTTCCGCCCACAAGTGCAGTGGTGGCGATACCCAGTTTCAGTATGATTGATGCGGAGTTTACGAATACTGCCAGTTTAAGCTCTGTAAACAGTGATTGTTTTTCAACATTCCTGATTATTTTTTCAAGGCCGTCCATGTATTTTTCCTGAGCATTGTATGCCCGAAGATCGCGGACGGTCTCAAGGCATTCCTGTACGCCGTCGCCCAGCTCCAGCTTGCAGTTGTACAGCTTTTTCACTGCCTTTTTCTGTGCCTTTGAGGATGCTGCGATGGTAAAGAATGCAGCGGGTATCACCCAGAAACTTGCCAGCGCCATTCTCCAGTCAAAGAAGATGAACATACTTATGCCCACGATGGATGTGGATATCAGCGCCCCTATGAATTCGGGTATCCAGTGGCTCGATGCAGTCTCGATCTGGGCACAGTCCGCCATGATGGTCGCAGTAAGATCGGACAGATCTTTCTTGGCAAAGAAGGAAAGGGGCAGCTTTCTCAGCTTTTCCGCAAGGGTAGTTCTGCGCACTCCGCTCTCTCTGTAGGTGGAAAGAAAGGTCGAGTTGTACTGTATGAAGTTTGTGAGTGCTATAAGAAAGAGTATCCCTATTATCCCTGCGATATATACGGGCAGCTTTTCCTTTGTAAGGGAATTGTCCAGCAGATCGCTTATAAGCTTGTAGAGTATACCTGCGGACATCATGAATGCCATATTTGTGACAGTAACGCTTATGCACGCCTTTACCATATCCACCGCACCCTTGCGGGACAGGGCAAATCTGTGCTGTAATTTTTCTATCATCACGCACCCACCTTCCATTCTATCGAACGGCTGTATTCATCGAACATTTTTTTGTAGATACCGTTCATTTCCATTAGTTCATTATGAGTACCGCTCTCGGCGCATGTGCCGTTATCGAGTACATATATACAGTCTGCATTTGTCACCGTGCTGAGCCTGTGGGCTATCATTATGAGAGTCTTTCCTTTTGAAAGCTCCTCAAAAGCTTTCTGAACC
>JAFPYQ010000243.1 GCA_017394475.1 Oscillospiraceae bacterium
ATCCATGATTTATTCAGTGGTTCCTTAGATATATCTGCCTTGACGCCCCTGTGTATACAGATATCCTGCTGAATAAGATACTTGACTTCTCCGGAATGATATGATCACGGATCATCTGTCATAAATTAGTATAAAATCACAACTATCTCGGCGGTTTACTGTGCAGACTGCCGAATTTCTTTTTGCCCCCTTGACAAAGTAGTAAAAATATACTATACTTAGTATCAGAAAGCAACTAATAAAGACCCGACAGACGGGGAACGGAAGAAAAGGTTGCAGGAGTTCTGTTCAAGTCTGTAATTCTGCTATACAAAAAGGGGAGGAATATGAATGGAAAACTTCATGAACGGTATGTTCGGACCTGTGCGCAGCGATATGTGCAGGCTCACAATGAACGGCGGCATCGCAATTTATACGGGCGGTGGGTATCGGACCTATGATCCCGGTTCAAAGGCGTTCATCAACTGCGACAGCTTCGTGTTCGATGTGGGGGATGAGATGTTCTTCATTATCCCCACCAATAAGGTGAAGGCAGGGGATATAATCCTTGCGGGCGGCGAACCGCGGTATGTGCTCTCTGTCGAGCCCGATACCCTCACCGTGATAAACTACAAGTCGGGAACTGTGGAAAACCTGCTGCCCGAGCGGCATATCTTTATGGGAAAGGCGTACTTCTACGGGAAGATAGTTTCCATGTTCGGCGATATGAAGAAGACAGGCGGCATCAGGAACATCATGAAATATATGATGATGGCAAAGATGATGAAGGGCATGGGAGGAAAGGCCGATAACAGCGGCATGAACGCCTTTATGATGATGGCGATGATGGGCGGAGGAAATATCTTCGACGGTATGTTTTCCTTTGCCGATGATGATACAGAGAAAGAGGAGGACTGACTTATGGGCGGCGGAAGCTGGACAAGGGATGAATTTGTAAGGTATTCAAGGACAAAGGCACGCACGGTGAGAGCAGACGGTACGATAGATTTCGGCTCCAGGACTGCGGGGCAGATATATGTGCAGAGGGCGCTGGCAAAGGAGCTTGACCCGTACAAGGTCATAAGGGAATGCTGCGACAGCGAGGAGCACCCGAATACAATACCTGTCATACTGGCTCTTGATGTTACAGGCTCTATGGGCGAGACTGCGGTAATGGTGGCATCCGAACTCAACACGATAATGACCGAGCTCTACGGTTCTGTAAAGGATGTGGAGTTCATGATCATGGGCATAGGCGATTTTTCCTATGACAGAGCGCCTTTGCAGGTATCTCAGTTTGAATCGGATATCCGCGTAGCCGAGCAGCTTGACAAGGTCTATTTTGAATTCGGCGGCGGCGGCAACAAGTGGGAGTCCTATTCTGCGGCGTGGGCTTTCGGCATAACACAGTGTGAGCTGGACTGCTGGAAGAGGGGCAAAAAGGGGATAATCATCACTATGGGCGATGAGATACTCGATCCCTATATACCCCTGCAGCCCTACAATGCGGCAACAGGCCACGGCGACGATCTCACATCCGAAAGGGATATCAGCACTCCGGAGCTGTACGAAAGGGCAAAGGACAAATTTGATATCTATCACATAGATGTGGCACACAGGGGAAAAGTCGATATATCCGGCTTTGAGGATCTGCTGGGAGCGGATCATGTTTTCAGCGTTCCCGTGAAGGGCGTCGCACAGATAATCGCCCACATAGTCCGCGAGTGCGAAGAGATGGAAGCGATGGTACCTGCTGCAGCAGCGGCAGCGGATAACGGGTTCATATCATGGTAAAGAAAAACATCAGGATCATCACGGGGGCGAACTGGGGCGACGAGGGAAAGGGGCTCACAGCGAATTTCTTCTCCGACCCCAACACTCTTGTGGTGCTCAGTACCAATTCGTGCCAGAGAGGGCACACAGTTGTATATAACGGCAAACGCCATGTGTTCAGGCATTTCGGGAGCGGTACGCTGAAAGGCGCCGCCACATATCTTACAGATGACTTCATGGTAAATCCTGCCATGTTCCGTGAGGAATATGAAAAGCTTCTGGAGATGGGAGTATATCCGAAGGTGTACTGTCGGTCGGGCTGCCTTATCGTCACACCCTACGATATGCTGTCAAATCAGATCATCGAGGACAGCAGGGGAGACAGAAGGCACAGCTCCTGCGGCTGCGGCGCATGGGAGACAAGGGTGCGCAAAACGGCTCTCACCGCCAACGGCATAGGGAGTGATGCACTGCTGATACAGAACAGAGGATATGAGGAGTCAGCCCTTGATGCGGTGGAGAGGTACTATCTGAAAAAATATGCGGATAATGATGATATGCGTTCCTTCTGCAATGATATAACAAAGGATAATATAAGATATGACCTGGACTTTTTCAGAGCCCATGTGACTATGATAGAGAGCGATGAGAAGGAAAAGGAGATGCTCAGGGGTGCGGATAATATCATATTCGAGAACAGTCAGGGGCTGATGCTGGATACCGACTATTTCCCCGATACCGATCATACCACCCCTGCACATATCGGGTGCAGATATCCCGCCGCCATAATAGCAAGGACATTTTCTCCGGATGAGGCGGATATAGAGCCGCTGTACATCACCCGCACATATTTCACAAGGCACGGCAACGGTGCTATAGGGGTCCTGGGAGAATGCGGGAAGGAGGCCATAGACCCGTTTATGAAAGATATGACCAATGTCCCCAATCCATGGCAGGGGACACTGCGATACGGTCTGATAACAAAGACGGATGCACAGGATATGATAGGACGTATATGCAAAGACACCGGGTATCTTCTTGACGCAGGCTTTGAGGCAAAGCCCTCCGTGGTGGTCACTCATATAAATGAATTCGTGAGCGGTGCTCTGGATGATGCACTTGCGGGAGCTGCCGGGACAGGCAGACTCGGACGGGTCTATACCTCGGACAATGAGGAGACCATCAACTCGGCTGATATGTTCATAAAGGGGATGTAAATAAATCGGTGCTATAAAGTATGGGGTCATAGGGGTGGATGCTTGAAAAGCATCCGAGCCCCTTGCAGGTGCAGGGCAGCGCCTTGCGTTGCGGAACAAAGTTCCGCCGCAGCACAGACTAACAGCTCAAAACAAAAAACAGATACCAAGCCAAAGAAAAGAAGCCAAAAAAGCCGCAGCACTCAGAAACACAGAGCATTCGCGTGATTCCAATGTAAATTTAATGATTTCTTAAGGACTTTTTAAGGCGCTTGTGCTATAATATAATAAATATGACTATCGTAAGATATATGATTCGGGAGGTCGTGTTATGCCGGATAAGAGCACACAGGCAAAATTCATTCTGATATCTCTGTGTATTGGCGCAGTTGTCGTGAGCATACCCGTGGACAAGATCGACAATGATATTCGCAATATGATCGCTAAAGCCTTGCTGCCGCTCTTTTTCTGCGGGTTTGCAGCATGGATGTTATATCAGAGAAAAAAGATACTGGATCTTAAGAAAAGATGTCGTGTGAAGGTCACGGCAGAATGTGTCGGTCTGAAGAAAAAGTTTCATTACGGAGCCCGAGGCAGTTTTGTGACAGCGTTCTATGCATATGAATACAACGGCAAACGCTATACAGGATGCAACAACTGGGATACGGGCAGCCGTGCGCGCGGGATCATAAATCCCGGTGACAGGACAGAGATATACATAAACCCCGACTGTCTGCCGGATGATCTCTATGATCCCATTGCAGATATTTCTGCAAGATCGGCTCTCAATACCGCAGTTATGCTCCTGATAATAACTGCGCTCATCGCGCTGCTTCCTCTTCTTTTCAGAGTATATTTAAGCGGAATGGTATCGTTATGGTAATTGTCCCGAAAACAAAAGGCTTCCGGAAAGAGTTTTTTCCGGGAGTCTGATTTTCTTTCATTGGATCGGAAAAGACAGAATGATTATACCGCTTCAATTGAACACCCCGACCGTCAAGATTGAACACCTTGACC
>JAFPYQ010000244.1 GCA_017394475.1 Oscillospiraceae bacterium
GCAGGTCGTGCTCTGCTCACAAGGCAGGCATCTGCTGTGAGAAAGCTGGACTCGGGAAAGCCCATCGCAGAGGATATGGTGCGGGCTCTCGAACTTGAAGCCGTGACCACAGCACAGGAAGAGCTTGTGGGGACGGATGCGGAAAATGAGGAAAAAAGCAGCCGCACATACTATTGCGTTGGTCATACCGTGGTGCGCTATCTCCTGGATGATTACCCCATACAGACCTTGGTGGATCACAGAGGCAGCGAGATGAAAGCTGAGCTCATCGCGGCATTTCTCCCGAGCATAGTTGTGGAGAGCCTTTATTCTGTAGTGGATATGTGCGGACTTACAGCCCACAGCATGACTCTCGAGCCTATCGCCGCCATGAATGTGATGATACCAAAGGAGCTGCGCCTCATAAATATCGCCCTGGCGGATATCGGTGCGGGAACTGCGGATATAGCCATATCACAGAAGGGCAGCATTGCCGCATACGCCATGGCAACAGTGGCAGGGGATGAGATAACCGAGGATATCGTGCAGCAGTATCTTGTGGATTTCGGCACAGCCGAGCGCATGAAGCTGTCGGCAGGCGATGAGAAGATACACTATACGGATATCCTGGGCTTTGAGCACTGCATCAGCGGAGATGAGCTCATAGAGAGCATAGACGGTTCGGTGTGCACTCTTGCCCGTACCATAGCGGAAAACATACGTGAGTCAAACGGCGGTTCTCCTGCGGCGGTGTTCCTTGTAGGCGGCGGTTCGCTGATACCCGGTCTTTCGGAAAAGATAGCAGGAGAACTGGAGATACCCCCCGAAAGAGTGGCTGTGGGCGGTAAAAACCTGCGCTGCAAGATAGAGATAGACGGCGGGAACTCCATATCACCCGAATTTGTTACACCTGTGGGAATAGGCATCACAGCCGCCATGCACACGGGATATGATTTCAGCGTAGTGACCCTTAATTCTGCGCGTTTCCGCATATTCGACACCAAGCGCATATCCTGTGCTGAGATGCTGATGCAGGCAGGTTTCAAGGCAAATCAGATCATAGGCCGCTCGGGCAGGGGACTGTCCTTTACGGTAAACGGCGAACGCCGCAATATCCACGGTGAAACGGGTATCCCGTCGCAGATAACCGTCAATGGTGAAAGAGTCGCTCTTGACTATGTAGTAAAGCCCGGGGACAATATAATGTTCACCCCTGCGGTATCGGGCAAAAATGCCGTGATGACAGTGGCTGAACTGAACGGCGGAACGGTCAATGCTTCGGGACATATCATCATAGACGGCGAGGAATATCCCTTCGGAGCCGTGACAGAGGTAAACGGAAAGGAAGTTTCGGGAGATTACCGCCTGCAGAATTTTGACGATGTCACAGTGACGAATGTGGGCACTGTGGGCAGAATGTGCTCTCTTATCGGTGCAGATGCCCTCTATCTGAACGGCAGGGCTGTGGATATGTCCATGCGTTTCACGGACGGGCAGGTCTTCACCACATCCCGCGGCAGCGATACGGACAGTGAGCCTCTGCGGGATGTTGATGATACCGCTCCGCATCACAGCACATCCAACAAGGCAAGGGAATACATCCGTGAACAGGAACAGGCGCGTCAGGCTTCATTCCCGGATGTGGAACCCCGGGAAGATCCCACAAAAGAGCCTTACCGCACTGTTGACAGTTTAAATGTTCAGGCTGATATGAGCAATATCACCGAGACTATGCAGAACAGGCTCAAAGAAATGACAGACAAGCTGAAACAGTCCTCCATTCCGGAAACTCTACAAAGTGAAACTGCCGATACAGGTGAATTTTCCGTCCCCACGGAGATAATACTCAACGGAAAACCTCTCACCCTGCCTGCACGGGATGACAGGACGGCACACACTTTCCTCGAACTCATGGCGCTTGCAGATATTGATATGGATGCAGCACCACCCTCCGGCAATATGATACTCACCATCAATGGTAAAAATGCCAGCTTTATGGATGAGCTCCATTCCGGTAATGAGATAGTCATAAGATGGGCTGAGAAGTGATGAAACAAATAGCCGAAAGAAGCATACTGCTCCTTTCGGCATATTTTATGATATGAATTCCTTTATCCTTTTAAGAACATCGGGTTCCTCGTCATAGACCCCGTGTGCCTGATCCTTATAGATATGCAGTGTGCCGTCTGTGAGCTCTGCTATCTTCCCGGAGGGTACAGTGCCGAATATGCGGTCATTATCCGCAGCCATCACAAGGACAGGGCATTTTATCTCACCGAGCCTGTCCCTTATATCAAAGCCGTGGGTAGCGCTTATCATCCGCAGGAAACGCTGAAGGTCCTCATCTGTGAGCAGTCTGCTGTATTCTCTGAATGCTGTACGGAATTTCTCAAAATAATCCTTTGTGTAGATGTTTTCCGCAAAGGCGAGCATCAGTGACTCGGTGTCCTTTTTCTGCGCGTTTTCCGCCCATACTCTGAGCGAAGTGGTGGATGCTTCGGGGATATAGGGAGATGTGGAGCAAAGTATCAGCCGTCTGACTATTTCAGGACATTCTAATGCTATTACCTGGGCTATCATGCCGCCCTGTGAAACTCCATAGATATCGGCATTTCTGATCCCTATGGCATGGAGCACCTTTATGGTATCACATGCCATATCTTGCACCGTATACCCCTCGGGCATATCCTCGATACGGTCTATAACATAAATATCATGCTCACGGGAAAGCTCCTTGTATTGCGTGGCTATCACATCCGCAGAGTTCATAACGCTTTTTACCGCCACTCCCGGGATGATCACAAAGGGTGCGGCATTTTCTTTGCCGAACCTGAAATAGCGGCAGGTGATGCCTTCTGTATGTATCGTTTCTATCTTCATGTTGCCTCTTATGTATCACTGTGCGGCATCTATGATGGTCTGCACACATTTTTTGGGAAGATGCTTTGTATCGAAAAGCAGCGGATGCTGCTTTATTTTGGGTCTATCCTCTCTCATGCCGAAGAAGTCAAGCCAGGTATAGTCATCTGCCACGCCCCAGGTGGTGACGCAGTCGATCACATCGGAATAGCTGCGGTATATCTCAAAGAGCCTGATATAGATGTTCTCAATTTCCGCCAGCTTATCCGGGGTAGGGGACATGACCTCTCTTATATACTCATCAAAGCCCGGATCTCCCGGTTTCAGGCGCTCGGTGCCGTGCTCCACAGTTGCCATGAGGTTCACATCGAGCTCGGTTATATGAAGTCGCAGTCCTAATGAAGCATAGGTCTCTATGGAACGCTTGAGCTCGTCGTAATCAGGTTTTGCGAAATAATGCTGCTGCATGCCGAAGCCGTCAATACGGCAGCCCTTTTCCTGCAGCTCGCGGATGAGCCTTACTATCCTTTTACGCTTTACGGGGGCGCACTCGCTGTAATCGTTATATAAAAGCTGTGCATCCGGGGAATATTTATCCATCGAGCGAAATGCCGCAGCGATGAATCCGGACCCGCAGAGTTTGAAATATTCGCTGTTCCTGTAGGTGTCGCTTTCACCGATCTGATCCTTTGCCTGCTCATCGATTATGGCCTCATTCACCACATCCCAGGCGTAAACATCCTTGTTGTAGCGTTCGCAGAGCTTCTTGAAATGGGCGTCTATCCTTTCATAGATAAGCTCGGGCGGGGCAGGTCTGTCGCCGTCCTTATACATCCATTCGCCTGTCTGATTATGCCACACCGGAGCATGGGCGCGGACTTTTATGCCCATATTGCGGGCTGTATCGAATATCTTATCCACCTTTTCAAAGGTGAATTCGCCTTCACGGGGCTCGGTCTCGGAATATTTCATCTCATTTTCCGGGGTGATGCTGTTGAAATGCTGCTTCAGCACATCGGCGTAGCTGTCAATA
>JAFPYQ010000245.1 GCA_017394475.1 Oscillospiraceae bacterium
CATTCGGTTTCTTCACAGCGCTTCCTCCTCCGCGCAGATCTCCTTCGTCACCAGCGGTTCCTCTGCATGGGGCAAGCCCTTGTAGAGGAAGCTCTTCACCATGCGCCTATCCACCGTGTAATTGCCCGAGATGGCGCTGCGGCATTTCTCCAAAGAAATCGTGAATCATTCCTCATCCTTTTGTTCAGCAAAGCGATTATGGTACTGTCGCGGTGAATATCCCGTGTTGCGTTTGAACACACGGTAAAACGTGGCTGTATTTGTAAAGCCACACTGCTTCATAATCTCCTCAAGCGGAAACCCGCCATCGATCAACATGGCTGACGCATGATGGATGCGTACACGCGTTAGGTATTCCTTAAATGTGGTGCCTTCCACATCGGCAAAGCCTTCGAGTGCAGCCTTTCCTGTATCACCGGATGTGGCAACAAGGATGACTACCTTTTTGTCAACAGAGAGCTTTTTGAGGGATGTGGTCAGCAGATAGGGGAGTATCTGGAGCGCCATGTCCTTGAATGCGCAGGTGGGACCGTGCCACAGCTCGAGGATATATGTACCGTCGAAAAGGTGAGCTGTCTCGGTTATGGTAGCGTGGTCAAAGCTCTTGTCGTTATATGCGCTCTCGGTGCAGTATCTGAGCTCTGCATCGGTAAAATCGGTGAGGAATTTTGAGAATATCCTTGCAGCTCTTTCGGGATAGCTGAGATCTGCATAGGAAACTATCTCATCAAGGGTGAGAGAGGGTATCTCGGAGGGAACGAAAAGTCCGCCCTCATCGGAAATGCCTTTAACTATAGCCTCTGCTGAGGAAAGGTGCAGAGAACTGTCACGGGTGCTTTTATAGAACATAAGATCATATCCTTTATGTAAAATATATCAGCCTATATTCTATCACAAATACTATGGTTTGTCAAGGGAAAAACGCATGATAAGGATATTGTGCATCGGTGTTCGTTTCTGAAAAATGTATGTAACAGAAAGTATGTTTATCGGGATATTTATACAAATTATCCGAAAAATGCTGTTTGCTATTAAATATACGGCGATTTGGAGTGGTATTTTGTACAAAAATGATATGGATTTTGCCGTTATATTATGGTATAATAATTATTTAACAGACAGATCTGTATCCATTTATCATATATCCAAAATAATAAGAGGTTATCATGAAAACTAAGATCTTTATAGACGGCAAGGAAGGGACCACTGGCCTGCGCATAACAGAACGCCTTTCCGGCCGTGACGATATCGAACTGCTCACCATATCCGAGGAGCTCCGCAAGGATGTTGATGAGCGCCGCAGGCTCATAAACGAATCCGACTATACCTTTCTCTGCCTGCCCGATGCAGCAGCCATAGAGGCTGTTTCCCTTGTGGAAAACGAGAATACGAAGATAATAGATGCATCCACAGCACACAGGACTGCAAAGGGCTGGACCTACGGTCTCCCTGAGCTTTCAGAGGAGCAGCGTGAGGCCATAGCAAGATCTAAGCGTGTATCCGTTCCCGGCTGCTATGCTTCGGGCTTCAATGTACTTATGTACCCCATGGTGAAAAGCGGGTATCTTCCTGCATATCATCCGATAATCTGCCATGCGGTATCGGGCTACAGCGGCGGCGGAAAAAAACTCATCGCAGCCTATGAAGATGAGAACAGGGACAGCAGATATGATGGTTCAAGGGCATACTCACTGGGCAAGACCCATAAGCATGTCAAGGAGATGATGGCTGTTTCCGGCCTTTCCTATCCTCCTGTGTTCTGCCCCTCCACTGCGGATTTTTACAACGGCATGGTGGTCACTATCCCTGTGATACTGCGCACTATGTCGAAAAAGGGTACACCCCAGGATCTGGCCGAAATGTTTGCAAAGCACTATGAGGGACAGCGTTTTGTCCGTGTGATGCCCTTCGGCGGAGAGGGTACGGATGCAGAGACCGAGCTCTACTCAAATGCACTGGCAGATAAGGACTATCTGCAGATATTCGTATACGGCAACGAGGATCATGCGCTGCTGGTATCAAGGTTTGACAATCTCGGAAAGGGTGCATCGGGTGCGGCTATCCAGTGCTTTAACATAATGTGCGGCCTTGATGAGGGTACAGGCCTTGTTGAATGATGGCGGAGGCACTCTATGTATAAACTGAAGGTATATATACAGAACCGTCAGAAGGTGGCTGTTGATGAGGAGATACGCGCGGTCATACGCTCCTGCTGTGCTCAGGTGCTCACCGATGAACAGTTCAGGCTCAATGCCGAGGTGAACGTTACCTTCGTGGATGATGACGAGATCCACAGGCTCAATCTCGAAAACAGAGATATAGACCGTCCCACTGATGTGCTGAGCTTCCCCCTGGGTGAAGGCGGCGAATATGATACCGATCCCGAAACAGGCCTTGTTATGCTGGGTGATGTGGTCATATCCATGGAGACCGCACAGCGACAGGCACGGGAATATGGTCACAGCCTGGTCAGGGAGATAGCGTTCCTCACTGTGCATTCCATGCTGCATCTTCTGGGCTACGACCAC
>JAFPYQ010000246.1 GCA_017394475.1 Oscillospiraceae bacterium
AGAGAACAACGCCGCCGCCTGCGAATATGAAAGGTTTCTTTGCAGTACCGATAAGCTCTGCTGCCTTTTCTGCAGCGCTTTCATCAAAGGTGCGTGTATGTGCTGCCACAGGCTTGTTCTCAAACTCACACTTTGCGGCAGTTATGTCCTTGGGGATATCTATGAGCACAGGGCCTTTCCTGCCGTCATTGGTGATGAAGAAAGCCTCCCTGATGATATCCGCCAGCTTTGTTACATCCTTTACAAGGTAATTCTTCTTTGTGATAGCCTGTGTAACGCTGGTGATGTTTACCTCCTGGAAGGAATCGAGTCCGAGCATGGAGGTGCCCACATTGCCTGTTATGGCAACTATGGGGATGCTGTCCATATTAGCAGTGGCAAGGCCTGTTACAAGGTTGGTGGCACCCGGGCCCGATGTGGCGAATACAACGCCTGTCCTGCCGGTGGTCCTTGCGTAGCCGTCTGCAGCGTGGCAGGCATGCTGTTCATGTGATGTGATAATATGAGTTATCCTGTCAGAGTAGTCATAGAGCGCATCATAAATATTGAGCACAGCACCGCCGGGATAGCCGAAAACAGTATCGGTGCCTTGTTCGAGAAGTGTTTCGAGGATTATCTGTGAGCCATTGAGAAGCATATTATCACCATCATCGTCAATCTTATTATCCCACTTACAGGGATTATGGGCGGATGTCCGTGAGGATACACGGCTGCCGTCCGACATTTCTTAATTGTACCATATTTCGGGGATTTTTGCAATACATCAGCAGGTGTATATCTTCGGCAAAATAAACAAAATTCAGCGTTCTCATGCCCTTTCGGATGTTTTCTCCCATCAGTCGCCCCGTCAGCGGAAAAGTCCGTGTTTCTGCGGTGTGCCGCTTGTAATCATTGTGTAAACAACGCAGTAATATATTCGTCAAAGTGTACAATAACGGCAGAAAAAGCTTGTTGTATTTTGTAATTGATTTTTTCTGCGGTTTGTGCTATACTAATAATCAGATAAAGCTTGTACAGTAAAGGTTTCAAAGCCTCTCAGGCTATATCTTCCAATTCTGCCTTGACCGATCAAGTGTGGATTATGCGGATCCAACACTTTAATCCAGGGATTCAGACTCCGACAGTGGATTGCAGACCTCCCGCCGCATCAGGTGTGCGGAGAAACGGACGCAGGGAGCGTGAGGCTGCCGGGCTGTTGCCCACCTGCTTCGTGCGGGTTTCTACCTTCCACATGGCGGCAAGGCGGTTATAACAACTATCGCCCCGATTGAAAAGTCGGGGCGTTTTAGGTGTTTCATAAATAAAAATGCCGGTAAGCTATGCTGACGGGATATGGTGATCCATGATGAGCGGCGGTGTGAACATACACCGATGCTGCCACACGATCACTGACATACGGGTGATCGGATGGATATCAATAACAAAGATTTTGACAGGAAGCTTGTATACAGCCTTGAAAAGAAATACAAAAAGCAGCTCTGGAGCAGGTTCGTAAAGGGCATCAAGGAATATGACCTGATACAGGAGGGGGACAGGATAGCCGTCTGCATCTCAGGCGGAAAGGACTCCATGCTGCTGGCGGTGCTGATGCAGAAGCTGTGCCGTTACTCTGATTTCCCCTTTGAAGTGGAATACATCGTGATGGATCCTGGATACAACGAGCAGAACCGTCGGCGGATCGAGGAAAACGCCGAAAAGCTGCACATCCCCATAAAAATATTTGAAAGCACTATATTTGACACTGTAAAGGGCATAGAACAGAACCCCTGTTACCTGTGTGCCCGGATGCGCAGGGGGCATCTGTACAGCTATGCCCAGTCTCTGGGCTGCAACAAGATAGCCCTTGGTCATCACTTTGACGATGTTATCGAGACCATACTCATGGGCATGCTCTACGGTGCCCAGGTACAGACCATGATGCCCCGCATACACAGCAGCAACTTCGGAGCCATGCAGCTGATACGCCCGCTGTACCTTGTCCGCGAGGAGGATATCATTGCATGGGCAAGGTACAACGAACTGGAATTTATCCGCTGTGCCTGCCGATTCACCGAAAACGCCGCGGATGATGATATGCTGAGCAAGCGCGCTGTTGTAAAGCGGCTCATTGCCGATATGAAGCGTGACAATCCCAACGTGGACATAAACATTTTCAGAAGCGTTGAAAATGTGAACTTACAGACCATAATCTCCTATCATGACGGTGATGAGTTCCATTCTTATCGGGAACGGTTCTGACCCGCCCCCCATCCCCGGTTTATTGTTATCCGTTCAGTTTGATTTATAGCCGACAGGTTTTTCCTGTACGGCTTTTTGTTTTATGCTTTATTTGTCCTTTCCAGATAGATTCACTTTTATCCAGTTTGTTTTTTACTTTGTGATTATCCACTTGATTTGCTCTTTTTGTAGGTAGCCTAACTCTATTACCCGCCTCATCGTGCGCGGGGATGCAAAGGGACAACCATAAGGAAGGGGGAAGAACTAAAATCCGACAAAAAATCGGGACTTCCTCCTTCCTTACGGTTTTATCCCTCCGGATGCCGTTTGCGGCATCCACTCTCATTTCCCTAACCATCCCCTATCCCGATTTTTTTGTTCGAACTGTCTATATTTCCTCCTATTTTCCATCTCATGCCTGTTGTGCTGCTGGCTGATTTTGTAATTCTATTTCAGATTTTGCTTGGTCGAGGCACGGCTTATAGGCACCCAGGATTGTTTGTCCGCGTATTCGCTTAATTTGTTAGAATCAGCTTAGTTTTCTCTTACACTGTTGAATAGCTGATAGGAATATCTGCTCAAAGGAGACATTCTAATTGAAAAAAGCAGATTTTTCATTATCAAATTAGAAAATTATTAAATACTGAAAATAGTGTAATATATACGGCTTACGATAATAAAGTCAAAACACGGGGCAAATAAGGTGGATTATCACAAAGCAAAAAAATCAGCCACGGCTCAGATAGATCTGAACCATGGCCGGTCGTAAGGGCTTGC
>JAFPYQ010000247.1 GCA_017394475.1 Oscillospiraceae bacterium
ACAGCGGTACAGCTCCGGTTTTGCCAAACGCATCGAAGAAGGATAAAAGCAAGAAATAAGAAGGAAGGAAGACGGATGAATCTCAGGAAAAAGATTTATGCAGTGAAGGTTCCCCATCACAAAAACACTGCCGGGATACTGCAATGCAGTGCTCCCGTGGTGATCAGAATACTATTCTGTGGGCATGACATCCGCGGAAGGCTCATTTTCGGAGGATCGGACAACGGATACATAGATGCGCCGCGCCTTTTCATCCTCGGCGTTGAACCACACTCTCTTATACGGGTCGATGATGAAATCCACCGTCATCCTGTGCTCTCCCTCCTGCATATCGAAGTTGATCAGATCAACATTTGCAAGGACATGAGAGCTGTTGATCTCATCGATCTGCTTGGTATCGCCCACAAGGTAGATGGTGATGCCCGAGGAGATGGATTCAAACTCAAAGTCGCGGGGCTTGTTGATGAACTGGATATCCTTGCCCTTGACAACTATCGGTTTGCGGGATATGCCTTCGGTTGGGCAGGTAACGGTGATGGTATCAAGGTTTGAAAGGTCGAGATAGCCCTCGGGAAGGAAATTCTCGGTGGAAAATTCAAATACCGAGCCCACATCCACCGCACGCATATTTATGGTGCCGATTGTGAGTTTTTCCATCATCTTTATGCTGTCATCGGGGGCTGCTATATCCAGAGAATCGGCTGAAAATCCCAGCATACCGGTGAAATACTCCAGATCAAAGCCTTCGGGGGCATTGACGATATTCACATCCAGCGGCACCCGCCTGTGGACATAGACAGGCACGGACACGGAGAAGGAGCCCCTGTTGAACGCCACCTGCTTGTTGGTATCGAGCACCAGACTGTTCTCATTATACAGCAGCAGATGATCGGCTGTGAACTCATGGGATTCGGACAGTGTCTCCGAATAATCCACCTTCGCCACTGTCCTTGTGACGGAATTGAGGATAGTCTCGGGGCCTGTTACCGTTACTGTATCGGGCACCACCTTCACATCTCCCGTGATGTAGTTATAGTCCTCATCGGGAGTGGACTGCAGGCGCAGGTTCTGTATGTCCGCCTCCACAGGCAGTTCCTTGGTGATTATCTTGTCAAAGGTGACGTTTATTGTAGAAGGAGTCAGGCTCTCTATGGTGAATTCCTTTCCCGAACGGGATTCCACATTCACAGGCAGCTCATAGCCCTTTGCCAGCATAACGCCCTTTGTATCCGCATAAACATGAAGGTCTTCTTCGGTGATGTTCTTGAGCTCCGCTCTTTCACCTGAAATGACCAGTGTGACAGTATCGGTGGACTGCTTTGAGATGTCCAGGTTTATGCTCTGGGCATAGGTGCCGTCCATATTCACCTCTACCGGTATATCAACAAAGCGGCGCTCCAGGTTCGGGTCTATATAGACGGATATGCCCGCCCATATCAGTATGGCAAGAAAGAAGGAAATGACATTGTCCTGCCAGTTGTCTACTCTCATTTCCTTTAGCTTTTTCATCATTCTGCGTCACCGCCCTTTTTGCCGCTGCGCTTGGTCGCAGCCTTTTTCTTAGGCTTGTCCTTGTTCCTGCCGAACTTCGGCTTGTTGGAAAGATACAGCGGCTTCTGCATCTTGGGAAGTATGCGCGTATAGAGCTCGAACCTCAGGTCATCCCTGTTGTTGAAGGTCTCTATCATGCCCCCTTCGGCGATGGATACATCCCCTGTTTCCTCCGAAACAAGGACAATGACCGCATCCGAGTTCTCACCCAGGCCTA
>JAFPYQ010000002.1 GCA_017394475.1 Oscillospiraceae bacterium
CTTGCTCAGATGATCTGCCACAGGATACTGACTCAGACCGATTTTGAAGCCCATCTTTCAAAGCTCCGTGACATCTATCGCCGTAAATACTCCATTATGGCTCAGGGTATAAAGGATAACTTCCCTGCAGATGTGAAGGTCACTGAGCCCCAGGGAGGTCTTTTCGTATGGGCAGATCTCCCCGACAGGATCAATATGCCGGATTTTGTAAAAAAGGCATCTCAGAGCGGCGTTGCGGTAGTTCCCGGAACTGCGTTCCTCTGTGACACCAACGAGCCCACAAATTCATTCAGGATGAACTTCTCCACTCCCTCCGACGAGCAGCTCAGAAAGGGCTGTGAGATACTTGGAAAAGTATTTGCGGAAATGTAATATCAGAAAAAGGGATGCCCCTTAGCGTTTCACCGCGCTAAGGGGCATAGTGTTTGTAATGTGATATAATTACCTGGCGCTGATCATCAGTCAAGGTCGATATAGTCCAGCTCGCAGCTGTCGATACGGTGCTCTATATTCATTTCATGAAAGTCGAACATCAGATAAAAATCCATTGATTGCGGTGCAGAGATCTCCTCTCCGTTGATGAACATATTGCCGCTTGCCCATGTGGCATCAGAAAAATACCATCTGCCATCACAGTATATCGCATTCCATGTGTGATTTACAGGTGCTTCCCGAAGTTCAGCCCTTGTATAGCCCTCGGATGCGGATCCGCCCATCAGTGTGAGGCAGGTTATGCCCTGGGTGTAGCACAGAGCACTCACAAGATTTGCATACCCGATACAGGTGGCGTGAGAGCTTTCAAGTACCTGTTCTGCGGTCATGACAGAGAGCCCTCCTGTTTCTTTGGATACCTGCAAGTCATAGTATATGTTTTCCGCCACATACTTTGCAATGGCACGAGCCTTTTCGTATTCAGTCTCTTTACCGGTTGTGATGACATCGCCTAAAGCAGTCATATCATCGAGCACAGCCTGCATATCTGCAGGATCACTGCACATATAGCGCTGCATAAGCTCCTTATCTACCACCGACGGATGGTTGAGCATATACTCATTATTTTTGTTTATCTCTGCAAATTCGCAGAACAGGCCGTAAGGAGTTGCATACTTCTTATCCTTGTCATAACCGTCGCTGTGGAACCCGGGTATGCCGTTTTCATTTACCGTTTTCGTCTGATCTTCACTTACTGTGACGATCTCTTCGTCCTCAATGCTAACAGAAAGCTCTGTTCCGTCAGTTTCTGCGGGTGCGGTGCTTTCTTCGGCCGTGAGCACGGTTGTTGCGGCAGGCTCCTTCACATCGTCATGACTGCTTTCATCTGCTGCGGCACAGCCACAGAAGAGCAAGACAGCAGTGCAGAGAGCTGTACATTTATTTTTCATGTACTCTTTTCCCCGTCATGTGTTCAATGTGTATGGCAAACAGTGTCATCCTGCCAAGGTCTATCTCGATCTCATAATCCACGGATGCTTCATCGGGATAGTATTTGAGCCCGAGCAGCTTTGACTTTTCAAGTCTGCGCTTCTCATCAGTGACTATCTCGCATTTTCCGAAGGCAATGACACTTTTTACGAAATATGACCAGTCCTCGCTCTTTTCACCCTGATCGTATACCGTAAAGCACACTTTCGGATCCTTCTGTATGCTCTCCAGCTTATGGCCGCTTTTTGCACCGTGAAAATATATGATCCTTTCAGCCTCATCATAGTAAAAATCTATGGGAACGCCGTAGGGATAGTCATCATCCCCTATGCAGGACATGACTGCACGCTTTTCGTTTGTCAGGATAAAAGCACATTCTTCATCGGAAAGCTGCTGTTTTTTTCTGCGCATCTCTCTGAACATTTTTCTTCTCCTTATCTGCAAAC
>JAFPYQ010000248.1 GCA_017394475.1 Oscillospiraceae bacterium
AGATACAACGCCGGAAGGTAATAGACAACACCCTTGCCCTTATAAACGGAAAGCCTGCCGCAAACTGCCTGCTCTACGGCGATGCGGGTACAGGCAAGTCCTCTACCGTAAAGGCAGTGGTCAACGAATTTGCACCGCAGGGTCTGAGGCTCATTGAGATCAAGAAAAATGAGCTCTGCGAACTGCCCTTTATTATGGACAGCATCTCACAGAACCCGTTGAAATTCATAATATTTATAGATGATCTGTCATTTTCCGCAGATGACGAGGACTTCGGGATGCTCAAAGCAGCCCTGGAGGGTTCTGTTTCATCAAAGGCGGATAATGCGGTGATATATGCCACATCCAACAGGCGGCATCTGCTGCGGGAGAAGTTCGCAGACCGCTCGGGGGACGATGTCCATGCCGGGGATACCCGACAGGAGCAGGCATCACTTTCGGAAAGGTTCGGACTTAAAGTCACATTCCTCAAACCCGATAAGCAAGTATATCTTGAGATAGTTGAGCATCTTGCCGCGCAATACGGCATAGATATGCCCACCGAGGAGCTCCTTGCAGGGGCTGAGAGCTACGCCCTGAGGCGCAGCGGCCGCAGCGGCAGAGCTGCAAGGCATTATGTGGAGTCACTTGTTGCAGTAAAATAATGAGGTTATCCGATGAGAATAAAGAGCCTGTGGGGCATCAGCGTTATAATACAGATCGTGATAACTGCTGTACTGTTTATTCTGCTCATCCTGCTGATGAACTGCGACAAGGAGGCAGCGAGATACTTCCTGTGGACAAACGGGGAGATAATTTACAAAAACGGGCTCAATGATGTGAGCAAGACATCTTCTCTCATCGGGATATCCCTTTCGGTGCCGCTGCTCATAGTGACAGTTATAGGCGCTGTAAAGGAAAAGGCAAAGTTTTTTTCTAAGATCATCGCTGTGACAGCATCGGTAGTTATGACGCTGGTGATCTTTGTGGCAGCAGTGAGCAATATCTTTATTTTCAGCAAAAGTGATCCGTTCTATCCGAATACACATTTTTACGAATTTGATGCAAAAGGTGTACCTGTGGTCATAGCTGAAAGGTCATGGGGACTCGGGGATAGCATAGAAGTCTATCGCCTCACCGATGACGGGCATGCCAGAAGCATGGGCTTCCTTTCGGAAAAGGCCACATATCTCCCACATGGCAGATATGAGGTGGACAGAGACGGCGATACTCTCACCGTAAGTTATTATGAGATGGTGCGAAGCACCGATACGGAGGAGAATTCGCCTAAGATATCAACGACCGTGAATATGACATGATGAGGGATCACAGATCCCCGCAGATGATGTGATAAACATCGTATAGATAAGTAAATCTTATATTTTTTCAGGGAATTGCCGGGTGAGTCCGCCTTATCCAGTGTTTCCTTAGATAGAAGGAGTATTTAAAATGGTGAAGTTAACGTTGAAAGACGGCTCTGTCCGCGAATGTGAACAGGGGATAGCCGCTTCTGAGGTCATCAAGGGCATAGGCATGGGCCTGTATAAGGCTGCTTGCTGTGTCAAACTCAATGGTATCGTGTGCGATCTCAGAACACCCATCACCGAGGACTGTGAGTTCGAAGTCCTGACATTTGATTCAAAGCACGGTAAGGCAGCTTTCTGGCATACTGCCTCACATCTGCTGGCACAGGCAGTAAAGAGCCTCTATCCCGAGGCAAAGCTGGCAAGAGGCCCTGCTACAGATGATGGTTTCTATTATGATTTTCAGGTAGAAAAGCCCTTTACTCCCGCTGATCTTGAAAAGATCGAGGCTGAGATGAA
>JAFPYQ010000249.1 GCA_017394475.1 Oscillospiraceae bacterium
CCTTTCAGGGTGTTCTCATAGAGCATCTTGTAGAGGGCAGATTTGTCAAGCCTGTTGCCGGAAAGCTCTGCGAATTCCTCAAACAGGCGAACCCACGCATCAAGTTCGCTGCAGCAGTTGTTGCAGTGTACCATAGCAACGGGAGCCCCGTCGGGAGTGGTGACTATATCTATTTCGGGGTATACTCCCTTGAGGTTGTCTTCAAGGACCAGCATGGAGAAAATGGAAGTGCCTGCGGAGATGTTGCCCGTCTTGGGGAGAACGGCGTTGGTAGCCACCATGCCCGTTCCTGCATCGCCCTCGGGAGGGCACAGAGAGATGCCTGCCTTGAGGTCGCCTGCGGGATCGAGGAACTTTGCCCCCGACTCTGTGAGGGAGCCTGCCTTTTCGCCTGCGCTCAGCACTGTTGGGAGGACTGTGAGTATATCCTTGTCAAAGCTGCGGGAGACTGCGGCCTTGTTGAACTTTTCTGCCATAGCCTTGTCATAGCCGCCGCCGTTGATGGGGAACATTCCCGAAGCATCGCCCACGCCCAGGACTCTTTCACCTGTGAGGAGATAGTGGATATATCCCGCAAGTGTGTTGAGGTGTGCTATCTGCGGAACATGAGCCTCACCGTTCAATATTGCCTGATAGATGTGCGCTATGCTCCAGCGCTGGGGGATGTTGAAGCCCAGCAGGGCGGTGAGCTCTGCGGCTGCCTTTTCGGTGGTGGTGTTGCGCCATGTCCTGAAGGGGGAGAGCAGCTTGTCCTCACTGTCGAATGCCATGTAACCGTGCATCATGGCGGATATGCCTATGCCGCCGAAGGTGTTGGGAACAACGCCGTATTTTTCCTTTATATTCTTTTTCAGATCCGCGTAGCAAGAACGAAGACCGTTGTGTATATCATCGAGGGAATATGTCCAGTAGCCGTTTTCGAGGCGGTTTTCCCATTCATGGGAGCCGTCGGCTATGGGGGCATAGGTATCATCTGTAAGGCATGCTTTTATACGGGTAGAGCCGAACTCTATACCCAGAAAGGTACTGCCGTTTGCAATTTTTTCCTGTATGGTCATGGTTTCCTCCGTTTAAAGACCGCATCGGGATAACGTTTCGCAGCGCTGCCGGTACATCCCGGTCACGAGCGGCCGAGAATTCATTTTTTATTAACAATAACACATTGACTGATTATTTTCAATGATTTATAATACTGTAATAGTGACTTATCATACGAAATTTGGATGAGCTTCATCTATCATACTGCACTAATATATGCCCCGAAAATTGTATGATAGGCAATGTATACAAATTTTTGAGCTTATGTTACAATAAAATGCAGGGAAAATTCACAAGTTTTCGGGAGTATCATAATAATAAATGTATAATATATTACGGTTTAAAGATAATACAAAATAATCTATGGAAATACAGTATATACGATGTTGACTTTTTGGAAGGATTTTGGTATAATATATACAAATACAGTATTTTTTGAGCAAATTTGGCTCGATCAGATACCTCAACCGCTGCGGATCTGCGCCGCCGTTTCTGAAAACCTTTTCATACAGGGCAGGGCGGTCAGTCCGTGATCGGCAAAGGTGGGACCGGTATGAAAAAGAATGAAACATCTGCGGGCAGACTCAAGAGCATCGATCAGACGCTCAAAGGCATCACCCGCAATAAAAAAGCACCGAAAGGCCTGTATGTTCTGCTTCTGGCAATGCATTTCGCTGCATCCTTCATCGTCAGAGTGTGGTCTGCCTCATCGGATACAGTCACTATCGCAGGGCAGACTGTGGGAGTCTATTCATTTTCGGGAGTGCTCACGGCTCTTGCGAATATGTGTGTCATCGTTATGGTGGTGTATTTCGGGAAGCTGGGCTTCTATACAGCTCTGACGATACTGATGATACAGTTCCCGTTAGTGCTGAGCAATATCCTCATCAGGCACAATTTTCGCCCCCTACCCGGACTTTTCAACAATCTCTTCACGATATTCGTAATAGTCATCATATATGTAAATCATTGCAAAGTGGATAAATTCCAGGAAAGGCTCCGCGATCAGGCTGCGACCGATACGCTGACGGGCCTGCCCAACAGATTTGCATGTACAGAGCTCATAAACAGCCTTGTGGATAGGAAAACTGAATTTGCAGTGGTCTCTGTGGACCTCAACAACTTCAAGAGCATAAATGACACCATGGGGCACAACACAGGCAATGAGATACTCAAGGAGATAGCCGAGCGCTGGAAAAAGGTGGCAAATGAAAGGCTTTCGGGCACCTATGACTTTGTGGCAAGGCTGGGCGGTGATGAATATGCCATCATTCTGCGCAGCTATGTTTCCGATGATGATCTTTTAAGAGCCATCAGGTACTATCAGTCCGTACTCGAGGAAAAGATGATAGTGGACGGCTGCGACCTCTATATATCTGGCAGCTTCGGCTATGCGGTGTACCCGCGGGATGCGGACAACGGCCAGACCCTCACATCCTATGCCGATACGGCCATGTATAAGGCAAAGCGCAGCAAAAGCAGCCATATCGTGCGCTTTACCAATGATATGCTGGAGATAGAGCACACCCTTGAAATAGAGGGCAAAATAAGGGCAGCCCTCAAAGACAACACCATATACTACAATCTGCAGCCACAGTTCGATATATCCCACGGGCTGAGAGGATTTGAGGCTCTTGCCCGCATGAAGGATACCGACGGCAAGATCATAAGTCCCGGGGAGTTCATACCCGTTGCGGAGAATGCAGGGCTCATAGACAAGGTGGATGCTGCGGTATTCAGGGGGGCTGCAAAGTTCTTCGGCGAGCTTATCAGGAAAACAGGGGTTGATATAACCCTGAGCGTAAATGTGTCCGTAAGGCACCTTATGAAAAACGATTTCCTGGATGAACTCAAGGAGATAATAAATACCTGCGGTATCCCTGCAGGTCAGCTGGAGATAGAGATAACGGAATCCATCATGATAGATTCCGCGGAAAAGGCTCTGCAGTGCATAAAAGAGATCAGGGGCATGGGCATTAAGATAGCCATAGACGATTTCGGCACGGGCTATTCATCCCTCAGCTATCTCAACAACTTTCCCGCAGACCTGCTCAAAGTCGATAAGTCCTTTATCGACCGCATGAACATCAGTGATACTTCCAAGCAGTATGTTGAGGCTATAATCTCCATCGGTCACATAATGAATTTCGATGTGATCTCCGAGGGAGTGGAGGAGGAAGAACAGCTGGAGACCCTGCGCAGCATCGGCTGTGACTATATTCAGGGCTTTATATGGGGCAGACCTCTTTCACCGGAGGATGCGGAAAAGCTGGTCATGGCTTCTGTCAGTGCATGATAGAAAAAATCGCCTTTTGGGTCGATCGGGCCTGAAAGGCGATATGAATGATATGATGTTCCGAAAAGGAGAATGAAATGAAAGATATAAAGACCGAACGGCTGGTGCTGAGACCCATGTCAACGGCATATCTGGTGTCAACGCATGAATATGCCTCGGATGAGGAGACCTGCAGATATATGGTCTATCTCCCCAGTGACAGTATAGAGGATACCCTCTGCTATCTCACAGATGCGCAGGCGGAATTCGGAAAGGAAAAGCCGTCATACTATGAAATGGCTGTGTTTCTGGGTGATGTGCATATCGGGGCGGTGAGCCTGTACCTTGATGAAAAACAGACCTCCGGGGAATTCGGCTGGACGATAAACAAGAGGTATCAGAGGCAGGGCTACGCCTATGAAGCGGCTGCGGCACTGCTCAGATATGCAGCAGATGGTCTGGGGATACACCATTTCACTGCCCACTGCGATACGGAGAACATCCCGTCGCAGAAGGTGATGAAAAAGCTGGGGAGGGAGCTGAAAGAGGAACCCGGGGGCAGGAAGAACAAGCTGTCGGATGAGGAGCGACGGGAGTACCTGTTTGAAATGTATGTGTGAAGATGGGTCACTTCCGGTAAGGCTTCGGAATATGGTCATTCACGAGTGAGGACAGATACCCGACAAAGCCGTTGAACTCGTCGATATCAAAGGGCAGCCCCGCACAGGCTATCTCAAATTCGGTATCATCGTAAAAGGTGTACCAGCCTGTGCTCTTAAAGCCGCAGCGCTCATAGAAGGCTTTCCGCCGCGAGCGCATATCGCTTTCATCGGATCCATCGGAGCTGTTCGGTGCTTCGTATTCCACCACTATCCGACAGCCCGCGTTTTCTTCCGTGAGCTGTGAGAGCGCCTTGCTGCCGATGCCCTTTGAGCGCATATCATGCCTTACTGCAAGGTACGCAAGGTAAAGTATGCTTTTGTACCGCCTGAGAACGATGAACCCCACGGGCTCGTCGCTTTCATATATCCCGCAGACCTGTGCGCCCGTATCAAGAAGGTCGTCAAGGGAATTGCGCTCACATTCGGGGATGGCTTCGGTGTTTATCTCCTCTAAGAGATGTATGTCGGGCGATGCTCTGGTTATTACTGAAAGTTTCATTTGATCTTCCCTAACGGTCGATTTTGAACGATGATGAGGTGAGTTATGATAATACTGGGTATTGACCCCGGATATGCCATAGTGGGCTATGGAGTGCTGGATTATGACGGGCATGACATAAAGGTCGTGACCTATGGATCTGTCACCACCGATGCAGATACGCCCTTTCCGCTGCGCCTGTGCGATATATATGACGATATGAACTCCATAATCAGTACATATCATCCCGACGTGATGAGCATAGAGCGGCTCTATTTCACCACGAACCAGAAAACGGGCATAGATGTGGCGCAGGCCAGGGGAGTCATCATGCTTGCAGCGCAGAAGGCGGGGATAGAGATACATGAGTACACTCCTCTGCAGGTAAAGCAGTCCGTCACGGGCTATGGCAAGGCTCACAAGCCCCAGGTGATGGAGATGACCCGTTCCATACTGCATCTCAAAGCAGTCCCCCAGCCCGATGATACGGCGGATGCCTTAGCCCTTGCTATAACTCACGCCCATGCTGCCAATACTCTTGAAAGGCTGGGCAGATGATGCCGCAGCACGGCATCATCCCGACATAAAACATCCGCTCATCCGACAAACGGAGAGCGGCGCTGTTTACCCGATTATACGGAAATCCCGTTCATCTTCGAGCGGGATATATTTTTTTCTCACATCCGTTATATCCACGAAGCGCCCGGATGAGATCACATCCAGTACGGCGTTTATCTCACTGTCCGTACCCTGCAGCTCCATTTCAACGGTGCCGTCATATTCATTTTCCACCCAGCCTGTGAGCCCGTACATGCGGGCAGCCTGTGAGGCACGCCAGCGGAAACCCACTCCCTGCACATCTCCGCGGAAGGTGAAATGTATGCGTCTCTTTTCCATGCCCCTTATACCTTAGGCGCAGGCACCTGCAGGGTGATATCGTTGATGATGCCCTTTACCTGCTCATCAGTGAGCACCTTTCCCTTGTTACGGGCTGCAATGACCCTGTGGGAGCACACATCTGCGAAGATGAAGCGCACATCGTCGGGTATGACAAAATCCCTGCCGCGGAACATGGCGTTGCACTTTGCCATTTTCATGGCGGCGATGGAGCCTCTGGGTGATACACCAAGTTCAAGGCGCTTGTCCTCCCTTGTGGCTGCGGTAAGGCGGGCAATATAGTCGAACATCTCATCGCTCACATGGATATTGAAGGCAGCCTCCCTGATGGCGAGTATGGTCTCTGCGTTCATCACTCTTGCAGTCTGTGCCGATGAACTCCTGCGCATTGATTTTGCCTTCAGGATAGCGGCTTCCTCCGCGACCTTGGGGTAGCCTATGGACAGCTTTATCATAAAGCGGTCGAGCTGGGATTCCGGAAGGAGCTGTGTGCCTGCGGAGCCGGTGGGGTTCTGTGTGGCAAGGACTATGAACGGCGAGGGCAGCGCCCTTGTAACGCCGTCTACGGTAACGGTGTATTCCTCCATACATTCAAGGAGGGCGGACTGTGTTTTCGATGATGTTCTGTTGATCTCATCGGCAAGGAAAAGATTGCAGAACACTGCTCCGGGGCGGAAAGTGAATTTGCCTGTCTGCCTGTCGGGGATGTTGAATCCTGTCACATCCGCGGGCATAACGTCCGAGGTGAACTGCATCCTGTTGTATTCGAGCCCGAGAGCCTTTGAGAAAGCCACTGCGATGGTGGTCTTTCCCACTCCGGGTATATCTTCAAGAAGGATGTGCCCTCCTGCGCATATGGTCATAAGTATCTTTATGATGATATCATCCTTGCCTATGACATTGCGCTTTATTTCCTCGGTGGCCTTGCGGAGAAGTGTAAGATTTTCGTTCATGGTAGCGGTTTGTGTGAAACTCCTTGTATTCGTTATCGGTCAAGATCATCAAGATAGGGAGCTATCTGCCCTGTCATATTGCTTATGTTCTCAAACAATGAGGATTTGGTGGTGCCCAGGGCGCTGGCCTTCACGATATGATCATTTACCTTCTTGTAGGACTGCTCTATCCTGGCAAAGGTGTCATTGACCTGGTTGAGCTCTTTGCCCGCGGTATCAGCAGAGCTGCGGATGCATTCGCGGACATCGTCGCTGCCCTGTGCTGCCTGCTCGATGTGGTCAAAGTTGCTCCTTGCACGCTCCGAGTCCTCGATGGACTGCATCATGGTGTGGGATGTGGACTGTATGCTGTCGTTTATCTTGACTGTGCCTGCGCTTATCTCGTTGATATTGGTCTCAACATCGTTTACGAGTATCTTTATCTCATCCGCCAGGGTCTTGACCTCACCTGCCACCACTGCAAAGCCGCTACCGTAATCACCTGCACGGGCAGCCTCTATGGAGGCGTTTATGGCAAGGATATTTGTCTGGCTGGCTATATCTGCTATCTTGTCTATGCAGGCGGATATCCTTTCCACGGACTGGTTGAACTCCTCGATGACATGGCGCATATTCCCGAACTGCTCCTCTATCTCGTTGGAGTTGTGGAGCATCCTGTCCATCTCTGCCTTAGCGGAGACCACGGATTCGGAGATATTGTTCCTTACCTCGCCAAAGCCCTCGGATGCGGTGCGCATCTCATCGAAAAGGCGGCGGAAGGATGCCATTTTCTCGCGCAGCAGCACGTCCTGTTCAAGCACATCCTTGAATGAGGACTGTATCTGTGACAGTTCATCCAGGGACTCCACCTCGTTCTGGGCAAGCTCGGTCTGGAATTCGAGCACGGTATTTGCGGCATGTATCACGGGAGAATAGTCTGCCTTTTCCTTCTGCGCCGTGATGATAGGCTTTTTAGAAAAAATACCCATAAGATCACCTTAAATGTATGAAAGCTCCTGTCTGTTACCGACGATGAGCGATTATGTAAAAGCCTGCGGTTATTCAAACACAGCTATGCTCATGGACTGGTTGATGAACTGATGATTGAAGTGCTCACCATTGCCCACGAAGCCGCAGTGAGATGTTATCCTGGACATCTGCTGGAGATATTCGTCAAAATATCCCTTTTCCTCAAAAAGCTGATAGCGGAATATGCAGTTTACGGAGAATGAGCCCGAGGAATGCGGGAAATCCTTCTGTATCTGACTTATGGTCTCATCCACCTTTGCCTTGTAGTCCATCAGCTCCATCATGTAAAGCACATCCGAGTCATTTACCTGTCTGTAACAGGTAAGACCGTTGTTCTCATAGCCTTTCAGTGAAACGATGAACACCTCATTTCCCACTATCTTGCCGAAGGGATTTTTCTTTGTCTGATCCACTATGTCCCTTTCGGTGATGCGGTGAGTATCCATATATAACTGCTTAGAGGGCCTGCCGTTCAGTTCCCCTATATAATAGCGGGAGCGGTAGGTCTTGCTGGCGATATACCTTGTATTGCCCAGGGGCTTGTATATGTTCTCCTTATAGACCCTGACCTTGCCTGTGTTCTTTATCAGCGCATAGGCATCCGCATCGTCGTATATGGTGCCGTTCACGGCTACCATCCCGTCAAAGGCGGTGCCGCCGGTGAGCTGTATCCCGGTGCTCTTGAAAACACTGTACATGGTGGTGAGCACACAGGCATCATTTCCCGTGCAGAAATCTATGCACACGGTATTGTCAGCCCCGGGGGAGATGGTGCGGATATTCTTTTTCAGCTCGTTTATATCCTTTATGGGATACCTTGATGCATTGCGCATCACTCCCGTGACCACATCCACGCCGTAGAATGCGATGATGCCGAGACCGTTGTGGAAACGGCTGTCATAGAAAAAGCCTGTGGTCGCTATGCTCGGAGTATCCGGATACATCTCTTTGAGCTGCAGGCAGTGCGTACTGAAATTGTCCTTAGTTGAAAGCATGATGAGCAGCTGAGGGGCACCTGTTATCCCCCTGACTGCCTCGCGGAAATTACCGCTGTCACTGGTGCCTATATATTGATTCATAACAAGTCCTCTTAAAGTCGAAGCTTATCACTTGTGTACGGGGACACAAATCCACATTTAATTTTATCATAAATCGATCAAAAAATCAAGAGAAATCGTATATTGTATTTTTGAGGCAAAGTGATAGTGGTGAACGGCCGCTTAATGTGATGTTTTATTATTCGATTGTTCATCATTTCCATAGGCTAAAAAAGCACGGATGGCCTTTTCGGGCTCCGTGCTTATGGGGCATCAGTCATTATAGAGCAGAATGTACATATCCTCCGGGTAGTAGGCTTTGAACTCACCGGAACCGTCATCGGCAAGCAGTACCCACATGTCGATGTTTTTGGGCTCTATGGTCACGGTATCGCCGGGCTTTGCGGGGGATGTGCTCTCATCGCTGCATTTTTCCACGGTCAGCAGCAATTCGCCCTTTGCGCCGACGCTCATATATCCCGTCATCTGGTGATCTTTGTTGTCCTTGTCTATAAATGAGGCGTAGATATGCATACGGCACTTGTCGGTGTGGTTCATCAGATATTCTTTGGCAGTGTAGAAAAGCCCTGCACAGCGCTTCACCTCGCCGTTTTCCCTGCGGTATGACCACCCGCGCTTTATCTTTGATGCATCTTCTGCGGATATCTCCGAGAGCTTCAGACCCTTTCCCGCCTTTGCATCAGCGGCGGTGAGGTACAGTACGGGCTCTGCGAAGAATTCGTTTATGTGATCCTTCAGGGTATCCTCATCATAGCGGACCACTTCCCAGGAAAAGCGTATATGTGAGTTATTGTCATACACCATGCCCGAAGGGGCTGTCCTGCCTTCATCGGGCATATATCCGCTGATGGCCTGATCTGCGATGTACTGCAGGTATTCAATGACAGTATGTATCTTTTCCTTGTCATTGGGTATATCCCTTGCAATGAATTCCCTTATGCCGAACAGATTAAGTCCCACTGTGGTGATGTCCAGCGTTACCTTTATATCATCCATGGCAAAGTTGAAGGAGATGAGCCTGTCTGTGGGGGGACATTCACCCATGATCGCCATAGTGTGTACCCACAGCGAGGGGTGAAGGAGGTAGCTGTTCATATCCGCTATTACGGGAGCACCGCCGGTATTGAGCTTGTCAGCCAGGCGCAGCGTTTCTGTGATATTCCTGAACGGATCGCTGTCGGGAAGGTAAAGGGTCATTATCAGCTTTTCGGTGAACTGCGGCAGAGTTTCCATCAGCTCATCGGGGATATACTGGATGATGTTCAGATCATTGGGATCAAAGTCATTATTCATGATGAGCCCGAGCTTTACGGGCTTACCGTACTTGTCGTAGACAGTGAAGGCGCTCATGCCCTTAGATGTATCCGCATCGGGGGAGTCGGATATCCTGGCACCGAAGGTATAGCCCATGTCCGTGATGGCTTTGATGATAAAGTCCTCATCGGGCATATCGGCTTTGTCTTTGAAAAACAGTCCGACTATGTGGGGCAGTGCCCTTGTCTTCCCGTGGAGGGGGAGCTCCAGGGCTTTCACGCTGTCAGCTTCGGGATATTTCTCGGCCAGCATATCAGAAATATAGTGGTTGTTATTGCGGTCATCCAGCTTTTTTGCAAGGGTCTTTGCCTGTCCGTAGAAGAAATCTTTCAGTACGGCAGGATCATAGATCCCATCCTTCCTGTACAGCTCAAAATCGGGGGAGAGGCGGAGCTTCAGTCCGGCAAGCTCATTGTTTTCCTTCTGCATCTTTTCGAGCTTGTCAAAGAGCCGATATGCGCCGTTGGCAAAGTCGAACCTGTAGATTGAGTTCCTGGTGCGGCTGTATATGCCTGCACAGCGCTCAAAGAGGTCAATGCCCGCGGTAGGGTCGGTGACGCTGCGAAGGGCAAGGACATAACCGCACTGCCTGAAACTGTTTACCTCATGGTTTTTGATATAGGGCATCCTGATGGAGGCATAGTGCGTCGCTTCCTTATAGTGCCCTCTTTTGGCGAATTCATAGGCAAGGTCGCCGAACATCTGTTCGGGCAGGTCGTCATTGCTCATTCCCAGTGCAAGATAGTCATTGAGTAGGGAGACTGCCTTTTCGAGCTGTCCTAACTGTGCGGCACGGTGTATCTTTGTGGCGGTCTCTATCTCATCGCGGGGGTCGCCCTCTACGCCGCAGTTTTCCATATCTTCAAGCAGCTTTGCAGAGATATCCAGGTCTATGGTCTCATACAGTGAGGATGCCCTGAGAAGATATGTGCGCTTTGTGATGCCGTTTTTGTTGCAGAAATCCTTGTACCGCGCAAGATAGTTCTCTATCTGCGGGAGGGTGACCTGATAGAAATTGGAGCTGTTCTCGAGCATCCATTCAAAGGGGTATTTCAGATCCTCGGGGGGCATGATGCCGGGATGATCCTCATAGAGTTTGAGGAGTTCCGGGAAAACTATCAGCGAATCCAGATCATCACCGTAGAAGGTGGATTC
>JAFPYQ010000250.1 GCA_017394475.1 Oscillospiraceae bacterium
ATAATTATGATACAATATCTTTTTCTTAAAGCTGATAAAACAAAGTTTATCCATTTATCCATCTTTTTTTACGCATAAGGGTGTGAGAAAGAATGAACTGTTTAAACATAGACATAAATAAGGTAGAAACGCCTTGTTATATAGTCAGTCGGGAAAAGATGCTCCGCAATATGGAGATACTTGACGGCGTGCGAAGACGGACGGGCTGCAAGATGCTCCAGGCACAGAAGGCCTTTTCCATGTATGCCCTGTACCCTATGATGGCGGGATATCTCGACGGCACCACTGCCAGCGGGCTCTATGAGGCAAAGCTGGGAGCACGGTATATGCCTGACAGAGAGGTGCATATATTTTCCGCCGCCTACAAGGATGCGGAATTTGATGAGATAGCCCGTATCTGTGACCACATCGTATTCAACACCCCCGCCCAGTTTGCGAGATTCAGAGACCGTGTGGACTTTTCACGGACAAAATGCGGGATACGCGTAAATCCGCTTTACAGCGAGACCGAGACCGAGCTTTACAACCCCTGTTCCCCCCGTTCAAGACTGGGGACCCGTCCCGAGGATCTTGACATGACGCTGTGCGAAGGGATAACAGGCCTGCATTTCCACACTATGTGCGAACAGGGCAGCGATGTGCTTCAGAGAACGCTTGAAAAGTTCGAGGAACATTTCGGAAAATATCTATATGATCTGGAATGGGTGAATTTCGGCGGCGGCCATCATATCACAAGAGCTGATTATGACATTGACCTTCTTTGCAGAGAGATAGACCGCATACAGCAGAAATACGGCGTTCAGGTGATAATGGAGCCGGGTGAGGCTCATGCACTGGATGCGGGTTTTTTGGCAGCCGAGGTGCTGGATGTATTCACATCCGCAGGGAACACTCATGCGATAATAGATGCATCCGCGGCATGCCACATGCCCGATGTGCTTGAGATGCCCTATACTCCCCGTATAGTGGGAGCGGTGAAGAAGGGGCGTTACAGATATATCATCGGCGCACAGACCTGCCTTGCAGGTGATGTGATAGGGGAATACAGTTTTGATGAGCCCCTTTCCCCGGGGGACAGGATAGTTTTCGAGGATATGGCCATATATACCATGTGCAAGAACAACACCTTCAACGGTATGGCGCTGCCCTCGATATATATTACGGATGAAAACGGCATCCCCGTACTGCATAAGAGATTCGGTTACGAGGATTTTGTATCAAGATTATGATTCGGATCGATAAGATCATGAGGTGAAGATATGAAAAATATGCTCAATTTTAAGAACTTCTCGGCAGAGGAGCTCATGGAAATACTTGAACTTGCACTGGATATGAAGAAATATCCCGAAAAATATGCTGACAGCCTTAAGGGCAAGAAGCTCTATACTCTTTTTGAAAAGACATCCACAAGGACCTTCCTTTCCTTTACCACAGGCATCACAGAGCTCGGCGGAACATATTTCAACCAGCTCTGGAAGGATTCAAACTTCGTTCTGGGCGAGCCTGTTTCAGAGATAAAGTATGTGTGCAGGAACGTGGATATCATCATGGCGCGCCTTGTGAAGAACGAGACTGTGGAGCTCTTCGGAGACAATGTGACAGTGCCCTTCATAAACGGCTGCGACAGCACATATCACCCCTGCCAGATCATGGCGGATATGCTCACCGTCCTGGAGAAATTCGGCACCCTTGACATTGATATGATGTATGTGGGGGCTAAGAACAATGTGTTCAATTCTCTTGTGGAGTTCTTCGCAAAGATGAAGAAGGGCACCTTCTACGGACTTACTCCCCTGGTGAACAAGACTGCCTGCGGTGATGACTTCTATGAGAGCGCAAAGGCAACAGGGCATTATGTGGAGCTCGATCCTTCCATGTCCATGGAGGAGGCAAGGAGCTATGCAGATAAGATGCAGGTCATCTACACCGATACATGGGTAGATATGGAATTTTTCAACGACCCTGCATACAAGCAGCAGAAAGAGGAAACTCTTGCCAAAATGATGCCCTATCAGATAAATGATGAGTTCCTTGCGGGCTCAAAGGCGATCGTATTCCACGATATGCCCATTCATGCGGGATTTGAGATATCCGAGAGCGTAGAGCGTGCTCACATGGAAACTATCCTTGATGAGGCTGAAAACAGGCGCCACGCCGAAAAGGCTGTTATGTACTACCTGCTCAAAAAGTGCTGATGAAGCAAAGGGAGCCCTTCGGGGCTCCTTTTTTGGTATGGATGATCGGGAGGATAGGAAATCTAATCCGTTTCTAATCTGATTTTAATTGATTATGACCAACAATTATTATATAATCTTTTATATTATCGATAAAAGCAAAAAGGAGAAAGAATATTGATAAAGATATTGTCTGTGTTTGTGTATTGGCAGCTCTCTGGGCAGAGGGGGCACTCATCTTCATGCTCAACAGACAGATAAGAAAAAAAGAACGGTTCAATGCTCTTTGTGCTTGAACCGGCTTTCGGTGAAAGGCAGGACTTTATGAAAAGATCAACATTTTCCATAGCGGTAGTGTGTGTCGGACTGGCTGCCACAATGGCAAAGAGTATGTTTATAAACACAGTATTTGCAGGTGACAGCTACTCATCGGAGTATACGGATATCAGCAGCATAGTGCTCGATATAAAGAGTGCGGATGTCATATTCAGCACCGGGAGCGGATCAGAGGGCGTGAGAGTGGATGTGAACGATGCCCTGAATGAGATTGAGATGAGAGACGACGGCGGGGTACTGAGGATACAGGAACGTTCAAGGAAAAAGGGGATCCTGGATGTCATCGGGCTCTCACCGAAGAAGAAAAGCACGGAGATATACATAACAGTTCCACAGGATGCAGGATACGAGCATATCGGAGTAAAGATGAGCTCGGGTTCGCTGAGACATCTCGGCGGGATATCCGCAAATAAGCTGAATATGTCCGTTGGTTCGGGAAGTATCGTTCTTGATGAGATGAAGGTGAACGAAAGCGTACAGTTTGATATAAGCTCGGGTAAACTGAGCATCAACGACTGCGCGATAGGGGACAGCCTGAACGGAAAGATAGGCTCGGGTTCGATCTCTGCAGAGGAACTGGATATCGGCGGCGGCATGGATATCAAGGTGAGTTCCGGCAATATTGCAGGGGACCGTATCAGCGTAAAAGGCGGTGCTGTTATGGATCTAGGCTCGGGAAATGTGAACATCGACGATCTTTCTCCGGGCAGCAGCACAAAGATAGAGGCGAGCTCCGGAAATATTGCCATCGACCTTGAAGGCAGCGAGGATGACTACAGCATAAGTGCAAAGACCGGCAGCGGCAAGGTATCCTTATTTGATGACATAACAGGCAGGGAATGTAATACCGGCAGCGGCGACAAGCATATAGAGATACAGGGCGGCTCGGGCAATATCAGCGTTATTGTCTGACAGTGATATTTGAAAAAGTAAATAAACCAAAAGCGATACCCACAGAGTCTGATCTGTGGGTATCATTTTTAAAGGGGGAAGCGGTCGGGAGCATCACTTGTCCATAAAGCTGAACATTCTCCTTATGGATGCGGAATCACCCTCTCCGCCGTCGTTGTTTGAAAAGTATCTGCCGATCTTTTTCCACCATATATCAAGTATGAGGATATTCAGAGCCGTCCCTGCCGCATAGATAAGAAGTGCCGCTATAAACGCTGCGGGAACGGGGAGACCGAAACCGTATTTTAAGCTCCATCCGTCAAGCTCAAAATACATCGTGATAATTTTTTTCGACAGCCATATATATGCCATATATCCGCCGAAACAAAGGGGGTAGAGCGGCGGCTTATCCATTGCAGATGCGATAAAGCAGAGGAATATGCCTGTGAGGGCGTTTACTATCAAAGAATCGGCTGCGCCTAATTCGGGTTTGAACACGGCTATCATGATGCACATAACTATGTCGAGCACTATGGAGATCATTGCTGTCGATACCGCAGGGACGACTGTCGCGAAGCTCCTTGCATGAGAGGTGGAGGACAGGAATTTGCAGCTTTTGGTCTTCTCCATCCCCGACATGAAAAATGCTGCCACTGCACAGTGACCAAAGGAGTACATCATAAGGAACAGCATGTGCTCATCATATCCCTCTAATGGTGACTTGTATATGAGTATATAATACAGAGAGGCTCCAAATATTACCAGTGATATTATAGTTGTCGGCAGGAAGAATGATATTTTAAAAAACAGCTTTATTGATCTGAGTAATTCTTTCATTTTATAACCAGCTTTCATGCAGCTTGTGTTGATGCTGTGTCATCAGCTATACCCGAAGAGTGCTTTCTGATCACCAGATATTCCGAGACTATGAGAAGTATTATCCACAGGAGCGTTCCGACTATCTGAGTCACTGCCTCAAATTCTGCTGTATTGACGATCTTTACCTGAAGTGCCTGAAGTGCTAACAGTATGAACGGAACATACAGGAATGCTGTGAATATAAGTGCTGTCCTGTAGCTCCTGTACGGCAGCAGCTCGATGAGATTCGAGAGGGCAAGGGGCAGCAGTGCGCAGATGCAGACATATATCGAAGGAACTATGAGCATATAGTATATGTCCTCTGCGGGGATCTGATATGACGGATCTATTTTTCTGATGGAATCCGTATAGTTTATCATATATCCCAGAGCATATATGAGGCATATGATAAATACCGTAAATACGGATTCTGCGGTGGTAAGGATATGTGCTTTTGCGAAAGTATCGCCCCTGCCCTTTACCGTGCAGAAATACTTTCCGCCCGGAGCGTTTTTGTCGCTGCGGTCTGAATTGCCGAGCTTCCTGACAAGGAGCAGAAACCACGGAAGAGCAGCACCGAATACGAGGGTGTTTTCGTAAAGATAGCTGCCGAAGTCGATCATAGAGCCATTGTCCAGCTCGATCACCTCGAACAGTGCGAGTATACTGCTCGCCGCTGCAAGTACGACTGCTCCTATGAGCAGTGTCCTGAGGACAGACTTTAGGAAGCCCTTTCCGTTATAGATCCTGTAAGCATCCCATACGGAGACCTTGTCTTTATTTTTTTCCATCTTTCTCCGCCTTTCTTA
>JAFPYQ010000251.1 GCA_017394475.1 Oscillospiraceae bacterium
ATGGCTCATATCTCAAGGATGACAGCGATCTTGTGAAGTCCGTCAACCAGATAGAGATATTCGATACAGTTGTTGCACTCCTTGCCGGCGTAATGGTAATACCCACGGTGTTCGTGTTCCTCGGCCGTGAGGGCATGGAATCCTCGGGCCCGGGGCTCATGTTCGTAGCACTGCCCAAGGTGTTCATGAGACTGGGCTTTCTTGGCAACATCATCGGTGCGGTGTTCTTCATTATGGTATTCTTTGCCGCACTCACCAGTTCCATGTCCATACTTGAAACGGTGGTAGCCAGCCTTATGGATCATTTCGGCATGAAAAGGGAAAAGGCAACGATCATCGAGACCATATCTGCGGCAGTCCTCGGTGTCATAATATGCCTGGGCTACAATCTGCTCTACTTCGAGCTCCCGCTGCCCAACGGAACAAAAGGGCAGATACTTGATATATTTGACTATCTGAGCAATTATATCATGATGCCCGTTGTGGCTATCGGTACCTGCATACTCATAGGATGGGTGAAAAAGCCCGACACGGTGCTGGATGAGGCCACCAAGAACGGCGAGAAGATCGGCAGGAAAGGCATTATCATCGTCATGCTGAAATATATCGCTCCTGTGCTCCTTGCAGTTCTGCTGTTCACTCAGCTGGGCTTGCTAAAGATCCTGAAATAAAGATCAAGCCATAGTACCCCGGATGTGGGGATGCTATGGCTTTTATCATGCGGATATGAGCGGTCGCAGACCGAAAAAGGACGGAGGGTACGGATGACCACGGATAATGAAAAGACAGGTATATGCGATGAATGCGGCAGTGAGTTCCTGAGATCCTGCTCTGAAATGAAGGGCTTATGTCCCGAATGTGCGCATATCCTCTACGGTTATGAAAACTGTGACCATGTTTTCAAGGACGGCAGATGCATCCGCTGCCTGTGGAACGGGAACAAAAGCGAATATATCAGATCCTTGTCATCATGATGAAAGATCCCCGAAACGCTGTGACCTGTTTCGGGGATCGCATTATAGATCATCACTGCTTTCGAGATGTGAATAGTCATCATCATCGGGGACGGTCTCAGCGCCGCTTTTGCTGCCGATGAACATACCCAGGACGAAAATCACTATCATAGCACTTGAAAATATCACAGCGCCCGTGACAGTCTGCATATCCCGGAGAACGGGAATGGATCTCAGCGGGGTCTCCACCAGGAGCTTGCAGTATTCACCGATGACATATACATCAAGGCTGTATTCCTTTGCATCATCGACCCGGTCTGCAAGGGATGAGATCAGCATGGGAAGGGTAAAGTACAGGGCGGTGAAGATAACGAAGCCGGTCTTTTTTAACAGTCCCCTCATGAATGAGGCATATACCCACATCAGCGTGGCGACGATGAGAGCTGCCTTGCGCAGAGCACCTATGACTACCGCAGGGACGTGCTCCTCATAGCCCCAGAAGGTTATGACCAGCATAGCCGCAGTACATACGAGAGCTGTTGACAGCGTGGAAAATTGTTTTTCGTGATCCTTTATCTTTTCAAGCATTATTTTCACCTTGTGATCTTGCTTTTTCCCGCTCCTCCGCCTCTTTCATGGAAAAGACGCAGCCGCAGTAGTTCTGCCTGTATATGCAGTATTTCCGGCAAAGCTCCGTGGAGCGCTTGAAACCATTGCGCTTCTTGAAATCGGAATAGAAGTAGCGGAGACCGTCCCCCTCCAGTTCCTTTCCTATCTCATTGAGCCAGTCGGCGTTCTTTAACGGACTTATGGAAAGTGTGGTAGTGAAGTATTCAAAGCCGTGAGCCCTTGCGGTCTCAGCCGTTTTTGAGAGGCGCAGCCTGTAACATTCATAGCAGCGGGCTCCTCTTTCGCCTGTGTTTTCAAGCCCCTTTACCGCATCGTAGAACAGCTCGGATTGTATCTCCTCTCCTATGAATCCCACAGGGTTCTCAAATTCCATCTCGGATATGAGGCGCTGCTGTTCTTCACGGCGCTTGTAGAATTCTTCCTCGGGGTATATGTTGGGATTGAATGCATATGCTGTTATCCTGAAATACCGGCTCAGGTACTCAAGCACATAGGTGGAGCAGGGAGCGCAGCAGCAGTGCAGCAGCATAGTCGGCACATGGTCGAGGGATGCTATTATCTCATCGGATATCAGCTGGTAATTGGTCTTCATTTTGACTTTTTCTTCTTGGCATTTGAAGTTTCGGTCTGTGCTGCTGAGGTCTCCCCGGCGGCAGTTGTCACAGTGCTCCTTTTCTTCTTCTTTTTGGATGACTTCCCGGTGGTCTGTTCCGTTTTTTCGCTGTCAGATGAGGTCCCGGGCACAGTGGTCTCAGCAGGCTTCGTTTTGGGGGCAGTGGTGGCTGCGGGAGTTTTCTCCTTTGCAGGAGCCGTTGTTTTCGATGTTTCGGGGGTCGTCACGGAGGATGCGGGCACAGTGGTCTCCGATGTTTCGGTTACAGTCACGCTCTCGGGCACGGTGGTCTCGGAGGGCACTGTTTCGGATTCGGGAACTTCCGTAACGGATGCATCGGTGATCTCCGTCTCTGAGATCTGCGTTTCGGTCTCGGTCTCGGTCTCTGTGAGTTCGCCGTTTTTCAGCTTTTCGAGCTTTTCGTTGTACAGCTTGGTGTAGACCGTATCGAGCATGATGCGGTACGCCTCTGCCTTGAAGTGCATACCGTCATTTGCGGCATAATCGGGGTCGAAATAACCCGTATCATCCTTCAGGGGAGTGGCTATATCCACATAGGTGTAGCCGCCCTGGCGGCAGTAGCCCTCCAGGCTGGCATTGTAGCAGTCCATCTGATGCTGTACATCCATATTGGGGACTGTTGCATCATATCCCGGAGTCACGGGGGGGACGCTGAGGATCACTATCTCAGCATCGGGAGCCAGCTCCAGTATTGTCTTTACAAGGGTATCGGTGCAGTTTATCAGCTTGTCTATGGATATGAACTGGATGCCGTTGGAACCCAGCATGATGCAGACATATTCGGGGGAGGTGTAGGTCACCA
>JAFPYQ010000252.1 GCA_017394475.1 Oscillospiraceae bacterium
CTAAAACTAAAACTAATACTAATACTAAAACTAATACTAAATCAGATATTATAAAACAGAAACATTATGTGAACTCCACCACTGCCTTGGCGGCAGTGGTTTCCTCCCTTTTCAGCGGAGGCCCCCAAAAAGCCGTATTCGATCATTGTTTCCCTAATTGTTTTGCAGCTCGGTGACTTATGCCTGCGTGGGGCTGTATCCCCCGCTGCACACGGATCTGTCGCCATAAAAAGGGAATGTAAAAACGCCTCAAAACAAAAACAGCCATACAATAACAGCGATCTTACGTTGTTTTCTGTACGGCTATTTCTATTGAAACGCTGAACGATCCATATTTAATATGTATTTGCTCCGTTTCAGGGAGAACTGCTCCGTCATTTTTTCACGACCACATCCATTATCTTCCTGCCGCAGTAGTCGCATATATGGTCTTTATATACCACGCCTGTTATCGATGCGCCGCATGACGGGCACTGATCCTTGACTATCTTCTTTGCCAGTGCCACCTCGAGAGTGCCGTTATGCCGCTCAAAGGTGCAGTTCCTCAGATATCCCTTTTTGATCGACTGCCGCACTATGCCGAGCCTTTTCTTTGCTGTCCGCGCAAGCTGATCGGGAAGGGCGGATGCCTTTACATAGGGGATGCGGTATCCTGCAAACACATTTGAGCACAAGTCTGCCATGATAACACAGGTTATCCTGCCGATCCTGTTTATCACCACAGGGATAAGCCCTGCTATTATTATCACATTGGTGATGACCGTATCTATGATATGGTAGTGTATCAGCTCATAGCTCTGCATGTGCTGCTCGGGATCGAGTATTATGGAACGCAGATACTCCTTGTCATTATACTTTGAGATATAGTCCAGGGAGTATGCTGCCAGTATCAAGATGAGCAGCAGCGAGAGTATCAGCAATATCACGAATACCACTTTTCTCGTCATAAGGCCGGATGCAGTGTAATAATCGGCTTTCTTTTTGCTGTTCCCCAGCTCGTTGGATATGCTGTAGAACCTGCCTTCGGTCAGCACCTTCGCCCGCAGGTCGGAGCTGCGGCAATAGGGGCACTCGCCGGTGAAATATATCTTTTTCTCTATATGGGCTCCACAGCTTCGGCATTCGCACATAGCGGTCTTCGAGGAGAGCTCCACCATGCCTTCCTTATCCTTATAGACATAGTTTTTCATATACACCCTTGAAAACAGCTTCAGCTGCTGACCGACCGCTCTGCTGCTCCTGCCCGTAACCTCGGCCAGTTCATCGACCGTTATCATGCCGTCAAGGTCACCCTCGAAATATCCCGAATAGAAATACGCATCGCCGATATTCGCCCTTGACCACAGCGCATATATCAGCATGAGCGGCCCTGCGATGCTCCAGAAAACGAAATCCGGGAACATCTTTGCATGGGTAAGGGTAAATTTGTCAAAATCATATCTCACCGCAAGGTACAGCATGCCCGATTCGGCAATAATGAGATTGAACAATGCGATGACGATCAGTATGACATTTTTTACCTTCAGTCTCTTTATCCTTTTTTCACGCAGATACATAACTTACTCATTCTCCTGTTTTCTTCATGATCTTCTGTATCTTAAAGCACATCCACTGCTGTCACAGCGCGCACCGATACTGATTATACCATAATATCCGCATCAAGTCAAATGATGATACCGACATACCCTGCTCTCATCCATCGGACAAGGAGCAGCATTTTCCGGGGTATGCCATGTATATCTTCCGCTTGTTGCCAAAAATGACATATTTAATTTGCACATACCCCTTGACAAGTAAGTTTTAATGTGCTATATTATATATAACCGGTTTTTGAAAAAGGAGTACTTCTATGAGCAATAACAACAATCCTCCCAATGAAACAAGAAAAGTCCTGTTCGGTGAAGTGATACAGAACGCACTGAGATCGGCAAAGCTCTCACAGCAGGCACTCTCGGAAATGCTGGGGGTCTCAAGGAACACCGTGACCAACTGGGTGGCTGACAAATACAAGCCCGATCACGACCTTATCCCGCAAATATGTGAGATACTCGGGCTCACTCTGAGCGAGCTTTACGGCATACACAGCAAGGATGAGCTCTCTAAGCCCGAAAGATCGGTCATACACAATTACAGGCTCATGAACCCCACGAATCAGAAGGCAGTGGTAAAGATCGTTTCGGATATCCTTGATGAGGAGCTGGCGGCAACGGATGAATACCTGCGACGTGCCTTCATGATACTGGAATTCCCCAGAACAAAGGCTGCAGCAGGTCAGGGCAGCGACTACATAGATATGCCATCGGATCATGTGTTCATCCGCAGGAAGGACCGCAACAAAAAGGCGGATGCCATAATTGAGGTAAGCGGTGACAGTATGCTGCCTGTCTATAAGGACGGGGACTTCGTGTATGTGGAATACACCGATCACGCCTATCCCGGGGAGGACGTGGTGTGCACCACTGCCAACGGCGGTGTCATCAAGCGCCTTACATCGGATTACAGGCTTGAATCGGTAAACCCTGCATTCCCCTTCGGAGATAAGGATGAAAGCGATAATATCCGCATCATAGGCCGTGTGCTGGGTGTGGTGGATTCAAGGGACAGGCCTACGGAAAGGGAGCTCACATCCCTCCGCGAGCTGTTTGCGGATGAGCTGCGGGAGCTTGCAAAGGAAGATCAGTGACACACTGCAGCCGTGACAGGGAGGACAAGGGGCTGATGAGAAATGGAGATATACAGATATATAGCCATAGATATGAAGTCCTTCTATGCCTCGGTGGAATGTGTGGCAAGAGGGCTCGATCCGCTGAAGGCTAAACTTCTCGTGGCAGATGGATCACGCTCGGATCAGACGATATGCCTTGCGGTTTCCCCTGCCCTCAAAGCCATAGGAGTGCCGTCCCGCCCGCGGCTCTTTGAGGCAAAGCAGGCTATACGGGCCTATGAATACAAGTCAAGGCAGAAGGTCGAATATATAACGGCAGTCCCCCGCATGGGTGAATACGAGCGGGTCTCGGCGATGATCTACTCGATAATACTGCGCTATGCCGCCGCCGAGGATGTGCATGTATACAGCATAGATGAATGTTTCATCGACTGCGGCGCATACCTTCATCTCTATCCCGAGGCAAACGGGAAATGCTCCGCCCATATCATGGCAATGACCATCATAGGCGATATCCTCAGAGCCACGGGCATAACCGCAACGGTGGGCATAGGCACGAATCTGTACCTTGCAAAGGTGGCGATGGATATAGTCGCCAAGAAAGCCCCGCCCGACAAGGACGGGGTGCGGATAGCAGAGCTCGATGAGGAAAGCTACAAGCTGCTCCTGTGGGAACACAGGCCCCTCACGGATTTCTGGCAGATAGGCAGGGGCAAGGCAAAAAGGCTCGAAGATCACAGCATGTACACTATGGGGGATATCGCAGAGCGGACTCTTGGCAATGAGGAATGGTTCTACAAGACCTTCGGCATAGATGCGGAGATACTCATAGATCACGCATGGGGCATAGAGCCTGTGACTATGGCGGATATAAAGAACTACCGCACAAATGACCACAGCCTTTCAAACGGTCAGGTGCTCCCCCGCCCTTACAGATATGATGAGGCGCGGATAGTATTCGCGGAAATGGTGGACGGGATATGCTCGGATATGTACAGAAAGGGCATCCTCACAGGCAGGATAAGCTGGTATGTTGGATATGACTACAAGAGCCTCGATGTCATCCCCGAATACAACGGCCCCCTTGCCCTGGACTTCTACGGCAGGCTGCACCCTAAGCACTCAAAGGGGACGGTAAGGCTGCGCCTGCCCACTAATCTTTCAAAAGGGGTCATACAGGCAGCACTGCTCTCATTTGATGAAAAGACCGATCACAGGCTGCTGTTCAGGAGGCTGAACATCACCGCCGAGGATCTTTCCGAGGATGACGGGATGATGCAGTTCGATATGTTCACGGACTATGAGGCACAGGGCAAGGAACACGACCTGCAGTACGCCATGCAGAGCATACGTTCAAGATTCGGCAAGAATTCCGTCGTAAAGGGCTTTGACCTGCTGGAAGGAGCCACAGCCATGGAAAGGAACTCTCAGATAGGCGGCCACCGCGCATAGTTTCTCACAAGGAGGTGACGATATGCAGATACCGCAGGGATTCATGTACAGGGATGCTCTGAAAAAGGGCAGACCAAAACACATAAAATTCGATGATTTCTATATTCGTCACCCCTTTATGGAAAATTCAAAGCGGGCAAAGATATTTGCCCCTTTCGATGCCCTCACAGGCTTCAGCGAGCTGCTCATGTCAAAGGAAGTCCACTATGTCGAAAAGGCAGAACTGGACGAACGGCGGGAGAAGGAGCTGGGCATGAAGACCGATATACTGTGCAATGCCGTGAAAAACTCCCGGGATGCAAGGGAAAAGGGCATCATGATAAGCGTGACATACTATGTGCCCTGCACGGATATCATGAACGAGGCCTACGGCACAAAGGGGCAGTATGTCACGGAAACGGGGTCGCTGCGCAAAGTGGACACGGTGTTCAGGCTTTTGCAGGTGAATAATGTCACTATTTATTTTGATGATATATTCAGCATCGAGGGAGAGATATTCTCCGGAGGAGACCGATAAAGGTGGATCATGTGTACAAGATTTTTTATAGATGAGAGCCAGCGGGAGCTCCGGCAGATAATGAGCCTTGCCCAAAAGAATCCCCTCACCGGAAAATTTGTGCATGAAGGGCACCCGCTTATTACAAAGGGAGAGATACGCCCCACAAATGTGGTGCCCGTCATCGCACCCACCCCCGATGGGAAAAAGGCCGTCTACCCGATGAAATGGGGCTTTACCGACAGTGACCACGGCAATATCATATTCAACGCCCGCTCCGAGAGCGCAGGCTACAAGCCCACGTTCAAAGAGCTCTGGAAGGCTCACAGATGCGTCATCCCATCATCCTATTACCTTGAATGGCAGCACTACAAGACCGCGGACGGCAGGACGAAAACAGGGGACAAATACATGATACAACCTGTGGATTCCGAAGTCACATGGCTGTGCGGGCTGTACCGCATAGAAAACGACCTGCCCGTCTTTGTGATACTCACCTGCGAGCCCGGCCGCGATGTAGCCGAGATACACGACAGGATGCCTGTCATCATACCGCAGGAACGCATATCCGAATGGATAACGCCGAAGACCAATCCCGCCGAGATAATGCCATATATACTTACAGATATGATCACCGAACAGGTGAAAATGTAAAGGAGCGCTCACTATGTCAGAAAGACCCGAATGGCTCGACAATGCCGTATTCTATGAGATCTACCCACAGTCCTTCAAGGATACCGACGGCGATGGTACCGGCAATATCAACGGCATGACCGAAAAGCTGCCGTATATAAAAGACCTGGGCTGCACTGCTCTCTGGCTCAATCCCTGTTTCTGCTCCCCCTTCGGTGATGCAGGCTATGATGTTTCGGACTACTGCAAGGTGGCACCCCGCTACGGGACAAATGACGACCTTGTCCGCCTTTTTGATGAGGCGCATAAGCTGGGGATGCACGTCCTGCTGGATCTTGTGCCCGGGCACACATCATGGGAGCACCCCTGGTTCAAGGAGAGCATGAAGGCAGAGCGCAACGAATACACCGACCGCTATGTCTGGACAGACAGTATATGGGAGGAGCCTACAAGATACGGCTCCCTGCGCGGCATCTCCGACAGGGACGGCAGCTGTGCGGTGAATTTCTTCACCCATCAGCCTGCACTGAACTACGGATTTTACAAGCCCGACAGACCATGGCAGCAGAGCATGGACTCGGAAGGCGCCACAGCCACAAAAAACGCCATGAAGGATGTTATGCGTTTCTGGCTGTCAAAGGGCTGTGACGGCTTCCGTGTGGATATGGCAGGGTCACTGGTGAAAGACGACGAGGACGGCAAGGGTATTATCGCACTGTGGCAGGATATCAGAAAATTCCTTGATGATGAGTTCCCCCATGCGGCTATGATCTCGGAATGGGGAGAGCCCGACAAGAGCCTGCTGGGCGGGTTCCACATGGATTTCCTGCTCCATTTCGGACCTTCCCATTACAATGATCTGTTCCGCTGTGAAAAGCCGTTTTTCGGCGGCAGCGGCGATGCCTCA
>JAFPYQ010000253.1 GCA_017394475.1 Oscillospiraceae bacterium
ATGAATACCGCGAACATGCCCCGTCACAGCTGTCGGGCGGTCAGAAGCAGCGTGTAGCCATAGCAGGCGTTATCGCCATGCGCCCTGACTGCATAGTGCTCGATGAGCCCACTGCCATGCTCGATCCTGCGGGAAGGAGCGAGGTCATCAAGACTGTCCGCAGGCTCAACCGTGAGGATGGGATAACCATCATCCTCATCACTCATTACATGGATGAGGCAGCACAGGCTGACAGAGTTGTGGTGATGGATCAGGGTAAGATAATTTCCGATGATTCACCCGAAAACGTGTTCTCGGATGTGGAACTGCTAAAAAAAGTCGGGCTCGATGTCCCCCAGTCCACACAGCTCATGTATGCCATGAAAAAGGACGGCTTTGATGCCGATACACATATAATAAATGAAGAGGCGGCTGCGGAGTATCTGTACAAGCTGTTTAAAGCTGCGCGGCCTGAAAGATCATGACAATAATCAAAACCGAAGACCTTACATATACCTACAGTATAGGGACACCCTTTGAAAAGACTGCTGTCGATCATGTTTCACTTGAAATAAATGAAGGCGATATGGTGGGCATAATCGGCCACACAGGCTCGGGCAAATCCACCCTTATACAGCACTTCAACGGCCTTATAAAGCCCACCCACGGCAAGGTATTCATCGACGGGCAGGATATTTACGAAAAGGGCGTAAAGATGCGGGATATCCGATTCAAGGTAGGACTTGTGTTCCAGTATCCCGAATATCAGATATTTGAGGAGACAGTCTACAAGGATGTTTCATTCGGCCCGAAAAATATGGGGCTTTCCGAAAAGGAGATAGATGAACGTGTCCGTGAGACCTGCTCTCTCTTGGGTCTCCCCGATGAGTTGCTTGAAAGATCACCCTTTGAGCTCTCCGGCGGTCAGAAACGAAGAGTAGCCATAGCAGGTGTCATGGCCATGCGCCCGAAGGTGCTCATCCTTGACGAACCCACCGCTGGCCTTGACCCTAAGGGCCGTGAGATGGTATTCTCCCAGATAAAGGAATATCATCACAGATCGGGCTCTACCGTTCTTCTTGTTTCCCACAGTATGGAGGATGTGGCTCATTTTGCAGAGATGATACTGGTCATGAACCATGGCAAGGTCTTCTGCTATGACACACCGCCCAATGTATTCAAGCATGCTGATGAGATCTCGAAGATAGGCCTTTCTGTTCCGCAGGTAACCAAGATATTCAGCATACTGCGCTCTAAGGGGATAGACATAAGAGAAGATGTCTATACGGTGGATTTTGCCCTGAAAACTATCAAGGAATACATGGAAGGTCAGTAATGTTCTTTAATGGACATAAACAAGACCCCATCTGGTGGATCAAATGCTCAAAGATATTACCATAGGGCAGTATTTCCCGGGGAACTCGGCGGTGCATAAGTTAGATGCCCGTTTCAAGCTCCTCATAACTGCCATTTTTATAATCATGCTTTTCTCGGCGGAGACTTTCCCCGCCATGTGTGTGCCGCTGCTGTTCTTTCTGATAGCATTCGCAGCATCAAAGCTGTCCTTAAGGCTCATAGTAAAGAGCATGAAACCTATCATACCCATTATCATAATAACCTCTGTCCTGAACATCTTCTTTATCGACGGTGTCACAGTGGCTGATATTTTCGGCAAGGTGAGGATCACAGACCTGGGACTGCGCACATCGGGATTTATGATCATAAGGCTCATAGCCCTTATTTGCGGTTCTTCACTGCTCACCTATACCACATCCCCTATCGTTCTCACGGATGCCATAGAGCAGATACTCAAACCCCTTGAAAAATTCAGGTTCCCTGCTCATGAGCTGGCGATGATGATGACCATCGCCCTGCGATTCATCCCCACCCTTATAGAAGAGACCGACAAGATAATGTCCGCTCAGAAGGCAAGAGGCGCAGACCTTGACAGCGGGACGCTGCTCGAGCGTGCAAAGGCACTGGTGCCTATACTTATTCCGCTGTTCGTTTCATCCTTCCGCCGCGCGGAGGAACTGGCCCTTGCCATGGAATGCCGCTGCTACAACGGCGGTGAAGGCCGCACTAAGCTCAAGACACTTGTTTCGGGCGGCAAGGATTATGTGGCACTGTGCTTGGCGATACTTTTCCTTTGTGCGGTACTGCTCATCAATATCGGAAAAGTGAATTTCTGAAAAAGCCTGTCCCTGCATATCCCCTTGCAGTATGATCGGGGCAGATGAGATTATCGATATGCGTAATATACGAGTTAAGATCGCCTATGTGGGTACAGCATACCATGGCTTTCAGAGGCAGAACAACAGCATGGCCGTGCAGAACGTCATCGAAGGTGCGCTGTCAAAGCTCTGCAATGAGCCTGTGGTGATAAACGGATGCTCCCGTACAGATGCAGGCGTTCATGCAAATGAGTATTACTTTTCATTCACAACGCATTCCCGTATACCATGCAAAAACATAGTATCAGGGCTGAATTCGTTTTTACCCTCCGATATTTCCGCCTATCAGGCAGAGGAAATGCCGGAGGATTTTCACGCAAGGTATTCCTGCAAGGGTAAGGAATATCTCTATATCATTGAAAATTCACAGGCAGCCAGCCCCTTCCTTTACGCAAGATGCTGGCACTATCCCTATCCCCTGGATATCACAAGTATGAAAGATCAGGCGAAATGCCTCTGCGGCACCCATGATTTTTCGGCGTTCTGCGGCTCGGCAGGGATAAAAGATGACAACACGCGGACTGTGAATTATATAAATATCGGAAAAAATGATGATATCATCAGTATATATATTTGCGGTGACGGTTTTCTTTACAATATGGTTAGGATAATCGTCGGCACTCTTGCAGAGCACAACGGAGAGGATATCTCGGTCACAGAGAGGATACTTCAGTCCCGTGACCGCAATACCGCCGGCATCACTGCCCCTGCAGGAGGGCTTTATCTCAATAAGGTAATGTATTGAATATGGATAAACAAGAACTGAGAGAAGAAAGGGAAAAGAAACAGACCAGGCAGACCATAACAAAGATCGTTACTGCGCTGTTCATCATAGCTGTGATAGCTGTGGCATTCTTCACAAGGAACACATGGCTGCCCATGGTACAGAAGGCATTCCACAGCATGATCACCGGTGAAAAGGAGATCACTGCTGCACCCGACGGCGAAAGTCCCCAGAACGACAATTTTCCCATAAAGATACAAGGCGGCATGGGTTATCAGCTGCTGGCGATGGATGGTGCTCTTGCACTGCTCGATGAATCAAGGTTCTACGTCTATGATACCAACGGAAGACTGATGA
>JAFPYQ010000254.1 GCA_017394475.1 Oscillospiraceae bacterium
AAGACCGTCACATTCCTCGAATTCGTAGCCCTTTGCGAATATCATCTGCATTCCGAGGCATATACCAAGAAATGGCTTTTTTACAGCTTCTGCGCGGATGGTATTCACAAGGCCTGAATTATTCAGCTTTTCCATGGCCGCAGGGAATGCTCCCACACCGGGGAGGATGATCCCGTCGGCATTTTCAACTTCGCTTTTGTCCGATGTGAGCACACAGGGGACATCAAGGTATTCCAGTGCATTTTTTACGGAAAAGATATTTCCCGCACCATAATCTATTATTGCTATCATCTGATCACCTGTTTACAGTACGCCCTTTGTGGAGAGTACTTCGTTTCCTTCCTGCTTTACCGCCGCTTTAAGGGCGTGAGCAAGAGCCTTGAATAGTGCTTCTATCTTATGATGGTCATTTGCCCCGTAAAGGCATTTCAGATGCAGTGTTATCCCTGCATTGAAGGCAAAGGCACGCATGAATTCCTCGGTGAGGAAATTGTCGAACTGGCCTGTGCTCTGATTGGTATAGGAGCAGTCATATACCAGATAGGGGCGGTTGGATATATCAAGAGAGCAGAAACCCAGCGCCTCATCCATGGGGATGTAGAATGAACCGTAGCGGGCGATGCCCTTCATATCCCCGATGGCTGCCCTGAATGCCTGCCCCAGTGCTATGCCTGTATCCTCAACAGTGTGATGGCCGTCCACATAGAGATCGCCCTCCACCTTGACATTCATATCAAAGCCTGCATGGACGCACAGAGCTGTGAGCATGTGGTCAAAAAAGCCTATGCCCGTGTAAATATCATGTTTTCCCGAACCGTCAAGATCCAGAAATATCTGTATCTTTGTTTCCTTGGTATCTCTTTTTATCTCGCCTGTTCTCATTTTTTATACCTTTCTATTTTGTGGTCACTGTTCACTGACCACTATTATACATCCAGTATCTCAGTAAGTGCGGATATGAATGCCTTGTTTTCCTCGGCTGTGCCTACGGTAACTCTGAGATAGTTACCCAGAGAGCGTACGGCTATATCATGCTCAAGAAGCTTTTCTGCCAGTTCTGCAGCTTTCTGCGTCCTTGTGAGGACAAAATTGGTATCCGACGGGAACACTCTTTCAAGGACGAAAAATCTGTCCGCAAGCTGTGAAAGCTCATTTGTAAGATACTCTCTCTGCTCCTTTACAAGGGCTATCTGCCGCTCTGTCTCCTCACGGTGGGTGAGCATGAAGGTGCCTATGGCCTGTGTGATGGAATCGGTGTTGTAGGTGGATTTTACCGCCCGCAGCATATCGGATATCTTCTTCTGTGCCACCGCAAAACCGAGCCGCAGTCCCGCAAGGCCTGTTTTGGTGAGGGTGCGCAGGACGATAAGATTGTCATAGTCCTGTACATCTCCCAGTATGCTCTCATCCCAGTAATCCATATATGCCTCATCGATTATGCAGAGGCAGAATACGTTCTTCACCAGCCGCAGTATATCCTGTCTGCGTATGCCTATGGATGTGGGATTGCATGGGTTTGAGAATACCACTGCCTTGATATTTGAGTTGTTGCACTTCTCTATGACTTTAGAAATATTTATTTTCAGACTCTCATCCTTGGGCATATTCTCCACCCTGAGCTCTGAAAGAAAGCTGTAATAGGCGTACATGGAGAAATCAGGGGATAGTGTCAGCACTGTGTCGCCCTTTTCAAGAAATGCCCCCAGGATCACCGAAAGCAGCTCCATGGAGCCGTTGCCGGGAGTGCACATCTCGGGATCAAGGCCGTAACATGCGGCAAATGCCTTTGTGACCTTTTCAGCCCGCGGGTCCGGGTAGCGGTTGAGTGCTGCATCCTTTACGGCCTGTGCGAGCTCATCGGGGTACATGGCTGCGATATCAGCGGGCAGCTCGTTGGCATCGAGCCTTATCTTCGCATTCGTTGCCACCGGCACGAAAAGGTCTATGTTCTTCAGCTTTTTAGTCAGTTCGTATTCCATAGTTATTTCTTGTTCATGAAGACTCTCATCTGGTTCTCGCCCCTGTTGCACCATGCATAGTAGGGGATAGCCGTTGCCTTCACATTCTTGTATTCCGGGGCATCAAAGCTGTAAAGATCATTGCGGGGGAGTTCCCTCACTGCATTTACCGTAAGGGTATCGGTATCAAGCTGTTCATTTCTGCCGGTAGTTATCTTTGATGCCGTATCAAGGCGAAGGGAGACCACATCGCCGTCATTATCCGCACCTTCGAAACAGTATACCAGAGGTCCCTTTGAAAGAGCGGTCATGCCTGCAACAGAGGGGATATGTGTGGCAGGGAAGTTGAATCGGGGGGCAGAGTCAAGGGAGAGCCTGATCTTATCACCGTCCGAAACATTTATGTATACATAGCCCTTTTCCGGGACAGCGTCTGTGACGGTATCGTTGAGATACAGCGTGAATGTTTTGCTCCAGGATGGGATCCTGAGGGCTATCCTGCCGCCTGTTCTCACTTTTATGTCAATATTCGTGGAATAGGGATAATCAGTATCTATATCGAATGAAATGCCGTTTTCGAGATCTACCGACCCTGCTGCGTAGAGATGGATGAATGCTGTGTCATCATTTTCGCCGAAGGCATATTCGCCGAAATCCATTATGACCCTTGCAAGGTTCGGGGGACAGCATGCGCAGGCATACC
>JAFPYQ010000255.1 GCA_017394475.1 Oscillospiraceae bacterium
AAAAAAGCGCAAATGTTACAGTAGTGAACGGTTCCGATGCTGACAGGTATCTGTTTGGGGGCAAGGCAGATGCTAAGCTCACAAACAAAACGCTGACCATAACTGTCGATGCGGAAAAGGCTGCACAGGGCGAGACAGATATAGGCATACTTGAAGTGAAGACTGACGAGTGTTGGCAGAAGACCGCATATACGGCCGGCACCAACGCTACGGATATCTCGGCAGGCAAAAATGAAATAGTGTACACAAGTGAAGATATATCCGACGAGGAAGAAGAGGAGCTGAAAGAACTCTACGATTACTTCATGGAACAAATGGTGGAGGCGAAAAAGTCGGGAGAGCTTTCCGAAGATGAGCTTCTGGAGTGTGAAAAGTTCCTGGCTATGGATCCTATGGAGTTCGGATATTATTTCGTACTTGGCTTTGTCCCTGCAGAACCGCAGAGCGGAATGAGGGGCAGGATAAAGCTGGGGGATGAGTATGTTTATTTTACGATACAGTAAACGGTCTTGCATCCGTGCAGTTTGCTGAAAATGGCTTATGGAAATGAAAATATCATATTTACTGACAGGTCTTCTGTCGGTTATCATGGCAGTGCTGTTCCTTCCGTCAACAGGTGTCGCCGCGGAAAGATATGCTCCTGAGCCTGAGTGCCATACGGAGTATCGCGATGATGTCACCTATGTGTGGTTCGATGTCCCCGATGGGGTACGTATCACCTACACTGACGACGGCAGCAGGCCAACAAAGGAGTCAGCCCGTTATAAAGGCGAAAAGATACGGCTTACCGAGCCTGCAAAGCTGCGGCTGCGGTCATCCGAAAAAGGCAGCAGGACAAAAATCTATAGCTACAGGATAGATGTGAGGGAGAAGGAGCTCATCCGCGGAAAGCCCCTGAGAAAAGGCGATACCATAGGCATCGTTGCCCCTGCAAAGTATCTGGATGAGGATATTTCACAGGCAGTGAAGGATATCCATGACAGGGGATTCAAGGTGAAGGTAGGCAAAAGCTGCTATCTCAGGGCAGAGGGTGGCTTTGCAGGAACCGCGGCACAGCGGGCTGCGGATCTGAATGCCTTTTTCCTGGACGATGAGGTGGATGCCATAGTCTGCCTCAGAGGCGGCTCGGGCTGTATGGATATACTTGGTCTGCTGGATTTCGATATGATCGCCCGACATCCCAAGCTGCTGCTGGGCTACAGCGATATAACGGTCCTTCATGCAGCGCTTTTCCGTGAATGCGGACTGATCACCATACACGGTCCTATGATAAACAATATCCTTGACCTGCACACCCCCTACACGCTGTCCTGCTTTTATGACGGCTTGACGGGGAAAATAGGCGTGGGAAGTGTCAGACTTCCCGAGGGAGCGGAGCTCACCGCTCTTTATGAGGGAGAGGCGAAGGGACGCATAGTAGGCGGGAACCTCAGCCGTATATGCGATCTTATCGGCACAGGATACGAGATAGATGGCGACGGCTGCATACTTCTGATAGAGGATATCCACGAGACCGCAGGCAGCCTTGACAATATGATGAAAAGGCTCTATGACAACGGGCTCCTTGACAGAGTGGACGGCATTGTGTTCGGAGAATTCACCGACTGCCCCGATGAAGGCGGCAGGAGCTGGAAGGATGTGGCGGCAAAGTATGCCGAACTTTGCGGAAAGCCCTGTTTAATGGGTCTCCCCGCAGGGCATGATGCGGATAATATGTTTTTGCCGCTGGGCGTGAAAGCCATGATGAGGGCGGGAGCAGACGGCTCCGGTGAGCTGTTCATATTACAGACACCTTATGATACAGACGGCGATCTAAGCCGACAAAAAGATAAATAAACGGAGAGAATTATGAATTTCCTGGTAGTTGCAGCACTGGTACCCGCAGTTATACTGATGTGGTATATATGGAAAAAGGACAAGGTGGAAAAGGAGCCCACCAAAGTAATACTGAAAGTAGTTGGAGCGGGCGGACTGACAGTCATCAGTGCGATCATACTTGAATTTATAGGAGATCTCATCGCCAAGAGCGTCATCGGTATGGATGAGACCTCCATAGCCTACGGACTGGTATTCAATTTCCTTGTGGTGGCATTCTCGGAGGAGCTGGGAAAGCTGGTGGCACTGAGGCTCAGTACATGGAAGTCCGGTGATTTCAACTATACTTACGATGCGGTAGTATATGCGGTGGCAGCTTCACTGGGCTTTGCTGCGGTAGAAAACGTCCTGTATGTCCTGATGGGCGGGTTCGGCGTTGCGGTAGTCAGAGCCTTCACCGCCGTGCCGGGACATGCCATAGACGGCGTTTTCATGGGCTATTACTATGGTATGGCGAGACAGGCATGGGGTCGCGGCAATAAGGGCGAAGAGGTAAAGAATATGATACTTGCCTTTATCGTCCCCGTCATACTGCACGGCATATACGATTTCTGCCTGTTTGAGTACGCCCCCGACGGAATGATAGTGATATTCTTTATTTATCTTGTGCTGACCTTCTTCCTTGCTGTTATAAGGATAAACAAGCTCTCAGCCATGGATACTCCCATACTGGGCACCGGTGTGGATTTCCCTGATGAGATGAAAAACAAGGCACCCGAAGGCATACCGAACGGCGCTGCTCCCGTGAATAACGGGCTGCCGTATCCTTCATACAGCAGCCGGATGCCGCAGTACGGACAACAGCAGACTTACGCACAGCCTGTGAATACTCCACAGTACGGAGGGCAGCAGACCTATACACAGCCTGTGAATACTCCACAGTACGGAGGGCAGCAGACCTACACACAGCCTGCCAATAC
>JAFPYQ010000256.1 GCA_017394475.1 Oscillospiraceae bacterium
ATCACCGATGCCGAAGTCCATCTCCTTGTAGCTCCATGCTGCACGGCCTATATTATGGCGCACAAACACCTCGTTGATGGCCTTGAACCATTTCAGAGCCTCTTCGGGAGCGACTATGTCGATAACGCCGTACTCACCGCAGTAAAGCCCCGTACCCTCTGCCTCTGCCTTAGCTATCGCCTCGGCAAAGCGCTGCTCGAAATAATCGGGGGTGATGTCACATTCATCAAAGGGGAACCTGTCATCTGGATCGAGCATGCCATTTGTCCATGTGGCACCCTGATGAGTGAATTTCAGCGGGTCGTAGCAGTGGAAATTATAGTAGGTGTTCTCATCATAGGGAGCTGCCAGATCCTTTACGGATTCACAGCTGTTGTTCCAGTAACTTCCCACGAGAACGGGGATATCCGGTGAATACTTGCGTATAGCTGTGATGCACTCATGGGACACTTCGTTCCACACATCAATGAAGCTCTTGTCGGTGACCTCATTGAGCAGTTCAAATGCCGCATGTGCCTTGTAGATGCCGAAATGCTTTGCAAGCTCCTCCCAGAGCCTTACAAACCTGTCACGATATGCCTTGTTCTCGAAAAAACCTGTCTCGTTCTCACCGTAGTCAAAGGAAAAGCCTGCGGTCTTGTGAAGGTCGATGATGATGTTCAGGCCGTGGTCGATGCACATCTTCACAGCGCGATCGATGCGCTCAAAGCCCTCCTTGATATAGGTGCCGTCATTGTTTTCAAGGATATTGTAATCGATGGGGAGGCGGACATGGTCAAGCCCCCATGATGCTATCCTTATGATGTCTTCTTCCCTGATGAAGTTGTCGAGGCGGTCTTTGCTGTAATCGCACTGGGAGAACCAGCCGCCGAGATTGATGCCTCTTTTGAAACCTTTGAGCTCTTTCATATATACCTCCGTCTTATTCCGTATTTTTTCATAATTGTATCATTTATTCCGGCGGATATATATCATCCGATTGTCATTTATAGCATAACTTTGCAGTGTGACTACCATTTCCATTCACTTAGGGTCTCGCTGAATCTCGAAAAGGCAGTTTTTTTGCCGCGGGCAGCCATCTTCTTTTCATATTCGTTGCTGATACCGATCGAAAGGAGTATGACACCCACCACCAGCAGATATATCCACCATGTGCGGGAGTTCCACAGCCTGATGGTCATGAGCAGCGCTTCGGAGACTGCACTTACAACTGCCAGCACGAACCAGCGCTTCTGCCTGAACGCAAAGGACAGCGCCAGGATGCACATTATCACAAATCCCAGCATCACCGCATCCGCAGGGTATTCCGTACTGGCTGCGTCAAAGAAGAGTATCAGCAGGCAGATAACTGCGGTGACAAAGGAAAACCCGTCTATGATCTTTCTCTGCTCCCTGTATATGAAATAAAGGGACACAAGTGCAGGCACCAGCGACAGCATGTATATCTCGGTGCGGAACAGCTCGGGTATGGTAAAGAACGGCTGCTGCCATACCACAACGGGTATCATGAGCGATGACAGTGTAAGGACCACCCTGTTGACATAACGATGGTTCTCCTTTCTCCGGCACAGTGCAAAGAGGATGCAGAATGCTGTCAAAGTGCACCACAGAACTGTCTTGTGAGTCGTACCTGCATTTGTGAAGGATGCCACGGACAATGCTCCGATAAATGCAGTCAGCGTAAAGGCATCGCTGTATACGGGCAGTTTTTCCGGGAGCTTTCTTCCATGAGGGAGGATAAGCGCCTTGTTCCACCATATACGCCCGAACAGGGCGAACACTGCCACAGGCACCAGCATAAGGATGGAATTTGTCCCTGTCCGCATCATAGCCACTGCCATGCACGCATACTGCCAGAACAGCAGTGGGAATAGCATCACAGTGTTTTTCTTCATCAAGGACACCGCACAGGCAAAGACGAGGAGCACATACGCTGCGGTAACAGCTATGATAAATGCACTCTCCAGTGTGCTTATCACAGGGACGATGTCAATGGGCACCGTGTCGCTTATATGTACCCATCTGCCGGAGATATCCGCCACTGTGAAGAACATAAGTCCGGAGAACAGTGCAAAGGATATGTATGAGAACCTGCCCGAAGCTCTGCCCGCCGCATTTTTCGTGATGAGGAACGGGATAAAGCATATCACAGCCGATACTGCGGTGATGATAATATTCACAGGCTCCCGCAGAGAACCCGCAAAGTTCTGCAATGGGCCGCATATCGTCACTGCCAGGCAGTACATGAACAGCGTGACCGCAGTGTACAGGGTGTATACACCTGCCTCCCTGTCCTGCTTTATGCTCTGATATCCTCTCACCATCGCCGAGGCAAGCATGATACAGCAGGCGATAAGGGGCTTGTGGGGGAACATGGCAACGAATGTCATGAACATGAGTGCGGGGAGGATGAGCCGTGTAAGCTGTTCGGGAGCAGCACGCTGTTCCTTTGGTATAAGGGAATTGGCGGTACCGAAGGAACACATTATCCCGACAAATATCGTAAGGGGCACTGCAAATGCCATATCATGTGCCTGCGCCACAAGGTACAGCGGCAGGAACACAGCGGCTGCCGACAGTATGAGAGATACTCCGCGGCGGATGATGCCCTTTTCTTCCCTGTGCCTGTATGCATGGAGGAAGAAGAGTATGGTCATAATGAGCCACACGGATATCGATACGACATCCGCAAGGAAAGGTATCCCGTCCGTGATACTGCGGCTTTCCCGCAACCCTTTTATTATTTCCACAGCAGTGGGATAGCAGGCACAGTCATTTAAGAACAGCACTGTGCCGCAAAGGGAAAGTATCAGGCTCCATTCCCTGTTTCTGTAGGAAACAGCATTGATGAGCAGTGATACCGCTGTAACGCCCATGACCAGTGTTGCATCGCAGGGATAGCAGTACATGGTCGTGAATATGCCTGCAGCCACAGTCACAGGGATTATGGGGATAAGATCCACAGGCGAGTTTCTGAGCTTTTTCGTGATGACAGGCAGTATGCCGAACAGCAGAGCCGCAGCCGATGCCACGATCATCATATCCGCATCATATCTGTCTGCAATGGCGATGATGGGGATATATCCCACGGACACAGCAGCCGTTACTGCCGCAGCCCTGAGCCCTGCCCTGTCCCTTCCGGAATATCTGTGAGCGTGGATGAAGACCACCACAGCCATTATCAGCCATACTGCAACGAACACCACATCAGCAAAGCATGGTATCCTGTCGGTGATGCAGACAAGCTTTGCAGGGAAGCTCCCTGCCCTGTCCATATTGTGGTAGTTAAAGCATGCCCCGATAAATACTGCCGCATCCGAAATGCACAGGGCGATGCTCCATCTGTGATCTGTGTTCACCACGCTGTTTATCAGCAGGCACACAGCAGATATCAGAAGTATCAGTGATGCGTCACGGCCATTACAGCTGTACTGTATGCATGCGCATATTATTATATTCACAGGCTGCAGCCATATAAAGTCCACAGGGCATTTCTTTATTCTGCCCCCCGCAGCGGAGAGCAGACCGAACACAGCGGTGACTGCTGCTGCAGGAAGGAATATATCCGCCTCATACCTGAGAGTGATGCAGAGCAGCGGGATATACACCGCCGCCGCAGATGCTATGACAGCAGCACCTCTGAGCTCGGTGCCTGACATATCCACATGGCGGTAGGCGTGTATGTAGATGAGCACTGTCATAATGAGCCATATCGCTGCAAGGGCTATGTCCTCAAAGTATGGTATGCTCTCGGAAATGCAGGGTATCACGGAAGAATATCCGGCAGAGATGACCGAGATATGATCTATCACCGACAGCCCGAATACGGCCGCAGCCGTGCAGCACAGCATCCTGCTGCGTGAATTGTCCCTGTATCTCAGACTGTTTGCCATCAGTGACAGGGAAATGACAGCAAGGGGCAGGGATATGCCGTGTGAAAGGTCCAGAAGACGGATAAATACCGCAAACAGTATAGTCAGCGGGAGTACCGCAGTGAAATCCGCAGGCTGCTTTTTCATCCGCTGTGTGATGAAGGCCACAACTCCATAGCCTGCAATTACCGCCGCTGCTATATCCGGAGTATGGGTCATACCCGTAAGGGTATTCAGAGGGAAAAACACAAACAGTGATGCCGCGGGCAGGAAATATTTCCGTATGCTCTTTTCCGAAAATGCGGCTGTGACAAGTGCGAAAAGGCAGACAAGCGCCATCTCATACACAGTGCCGCTGTTGAAATAGTAGTTCAGTGTCATGATACACATGTAAACTACCGATACGGCATCCGCAAATCTCAGTATGGAGGATGTATCATCGGATATCGTGTCCGCATTTTCTTTTGTTCCCCTGCTCTGCGGTATCAGCTTGCTCAGCACAAAGTATGCCGCATAGCACGCAGGCACGCCTATTGCAGGGAATACCATGCTGATGGCACAGAGCACGCCAAAGCCGATATGGTAGGCTGTACGCAGGGCTTTGTGGGCGTCCCTGTCAAGGGATGCTCTTTCAAAGTATCTGAAAGGTAGGAGGGACAGCACCGCAAACACCAGATAGACAGGGGCAAATATCTGTACTGCCAGCTTTGCATTGTCATTATCTATGACGATATTTGCGGGATCAAGCCTGCGGATATATGAGAGTATGGGCATGAATACGAAGAATACAGAGAGCACCGTGTAGTAGGGTGCGGCCTTTCTTGCATTCCTGTTTACCCTGCCGCTGCCGAAATTGCCCATATATGCTGTGATGATGAATAGAGCGGATATCCCCGCTGCTTCCCACATGGGAGTGCTCGTCTTTACAGTCAGGGAGATGACAGCCATGCCCACCATAGTGAGAAAGTCGGGATATGAAGTATATATGATGCCGTTCTTTTCAAGCTCGGCGCTGTTCAACCTTACAAAGCGCACCGCATACCATATAAAGAGGGCTGCTGCGGGGATGATCTTCTGCTCAGGAGTACACCCACTCACCGCATACAACAGTGCAGGGATCCACATGAGCGCATAGGGAGAGGAAAAGTGCCTTATCTTCTTTATTATGAGCGGCAGAACGGAAAGCAGCGTGTATACACCGAACAGTACCGCCATGCACTCATTGCTCAGAACATATGAGCCGACGTAACTCTTTACGGGAAAATAGAGCATCAGCGCCACTACTGCGGATGCAAACGGGTAAATGAACGAGAGCCTGTCCGTATCGTCACTGCTGCCTTCTGCCCTGACAGGAATGAGCCCGCAGATATACTGAACCGAAAGCGCCAGGAGCCAGTCGATGAACAGCACAACGTATGCCTCATCGAAACGCGCATA
>JAFPYQ010000257.1 GCA_017394475.1 Oscillospiraceae bacterium
ATCCGTTTGTGAGAGATATTCACATCATTGGAGCCGACAGGGGACTGATAGACGAGCTGGATGAAAACGACGCTAAAAAGGCGAAATTTTATGATCTGGAAGATGTCTTTTTGGGGGATACGGGGATAAGCCTTCCTAAGACTGAGCATACGGTTTACCTCTCGATTGATAAGGATGTCCTTAAGAGGGGCGAGGTCGTGACCAACTGGGATCAGGGAGATCTTTCAGTGGATGAGTTGTTTGGGTTTGTGAGAGCTCTTTTTATCACTGAGAAGAAATGCTTTGACAGGGATATCATCGGGGTTGATATCTGCGGAGAGTGCACGCCTGACCAGGAGGACTGCGATATTTCGAAGGCGATTTCGGGAAATGATGATTTTAATCTGAAGATGATACAGTATTTGGGCGATTTGGTGACGGAATTGCGATGAATGTGATATCATAGAAGTGTCTTTTACAATAAACTATGCGTTTGGAGGGGATATGGAAAAGAGATTCAGAGATTACTTAAGGCATCTTGACAAGCTTGATTTCGATGTTATCTCAGAGGAAGAAATATGGGAAGAGCGCGAGGGGCTTGAGCTTAAGCTCACGGAGATCCATCAGGAGATGATGAGGCTCCTTATCCCGATGATGGTGCTTATTGTTTGCACATGCATTTTCCTGGCTGCGGGCTTTGGAAATTTCTTTATCGGAAACTTTACCTGCGCGGCGGTTATGGCTCTTGCAGCAGTGTACATCGGGCTTAAATACAGGACACTGGTCAAGGTGGTAAAGCAGCTGTGCATCTATATCGACAAGCTGACTGTGAAGTGATATGAACGGTTTAAATCTTGTTCTTTCTTTAATTGCATCTATTGCTATTATATCCGGCGTTTCGGCGCCGGATAATGTTTCTGTTGTGATGGTCGGCGACATACTCCTTCACACTCCCGTGGAGGAAAGTGCTGCGGATGTAGGCGGAAACTACAACTTCGACTTTATCTTTTCCCAAACTAAGGATTATATAGGGGCTGCAGATCTGGCCATGGTCAATCAGGAGGTCATAATCGGCGGTAAGGAGCTGGGCGTAACGGGATACCCGGCTTTTAACGCGCCTTACGAGATAGGCGATGCTTTGTCGGAGGCGGGATTTGACGTGGTTTGCCATGCTACGAACCATGCTCTTGATAAGGGAAAACGAGGTGTGGTTAATACGCTTGGGTACTGGCAGAGCGCTCATCCGGAGATGACGGTGGTTGGGATAAACGGATCGCAGGAGCAGAAGGATGCGGTTGATATTGTTGAGAAGAATGGCATCAGGATTGCGATTTTGAATTATACTTATGGGACTAACGGGATTTCGGCGCCGTCTGATATGTCTTTTGCAGTGGATATGCTGGACGAAGCTAAGGTGAAAAGAGACCTCGAGTATGCGGAGGCTAACGCGGATTTCACCATTGTCTGCCCTCACTGGGGAACGGAGTATCTGCACGGCATTGATGGGAGCCAGAAGAAGTGGACGGAAGTTTTCAGGGCCGGCGGGGCTGACCTTGTGATCGGGACTCATCCGCATGTGATAGAGCCTGTGGAATTTATTGAAGATGATGTTCCGGGGCATGGCAACAATCATGGCGGCGGAGATATGCTTGTTTACTATTCTCTTGGGAATTTCGTGAACTGGACTTCAGGGACGGGAGCTGGGACTTGTGATCGCATGGTTGGCGGAATGGCGCAGGTCACTCTGGCAAAAGATGTATCGGGTGAAGTCAGGATTGTTGATAGCGGCGTTAAGGCGCTTGTCTGCCATGTGACCCACGAACATCACGGAGTTGCAGTTTATCCGCTATCGGACTATACTGATGAACTGGCGGATTTGAATGCCATAAGGGAGCAGGATAGCTCTTTTACCAGGCAGCAGTGCGTAGATATATGCAACAGCGTCTGGGGAAGTGATTGGAATTAGAGGTTAGGAAGATGAAGTACAAGGCAGTTATATTTGATATGGACGGAACCGTGCTCAATACCATCGAGGACATCACGGATTCGGTCAATTATATATTGGGGAAGTATGAGACCCCTCTGCGCTCGGTGGATGAGGTCAGGCATTTTGTTGGAAATGGCGCTAGAGTATTGATGAGTAAGGCAATTCCGGAGGGTGAGGCGCATCCTTTGTTCGAGCAGATTCTCGCGGAGTACGAGGCCTATTATGAGCAGCACTGCAATATCAAGACAGGGCCTTATAAGCATATCCCGGAGCTGCTAAAAGAGCTTTCGGCGCGCGGCCATAAGCTGGCAATTGTCTCTAATAAGCCTATGGGAGCGGTCCGTGAGCTTAATAAGATTTATTTCGGAGAGTACGTACCTGTTGCCATCGGAGTAACGGATAAGCTGCGCAGAAAGCCATATCCGGATGAATGTCTTTTTGCCATGGATGAACTTGATGTTACGAAGGAAGAGTGCATATATGTGGGCGATTCCGATGTTGATTTCAAGACGGCTGTGAATACAGGGCTGAAATGTATCTCCTGTTTGTGGGGATTTAGAACAAAAGATGAATTAATTTCTGCCGGGGTTAAGGATAATTTTTTTGTAAATGATC
>JAFPYQ010000258.1 GCA_017394475.1 Oscillospiraceae bacterium
CTCTTGCCTACAACAAGGATATGCAGGAGGATAAGGAAGCTATATTTGATGCGGTGGATACCGTGAAGCTCTGCCTTATCACCTTTACTCCCATGTTCAGGACGATGAAGGTGCTCAAGGAGAATATGCGCAAGGCTGCTGCAAAGGGCTTTATCAATGCAACAGACTGTGCAGACTACCTCGTTAAGAAGGGCATGCCCTTCAGGAGCGCATACAAGGCAGTAGGTTCCATAGTAGCCCGCTGCATAGAGCTCGATATCACTCTTGAAGCCCTCCCCATAGAGGAATACCGCCGTTTAAGCAAGCTGTTTGAAATGGGTATATACAAGGCGATAGCGCTTGATACTTGTGTCATCAACCGCAATGTAGAGGGCGGCCCCGCTCCGGAGGCTGTGGCAAAGCAAGTGGAAAGACTGAAAACAAAGCTTGCAGACATTAAAGCATGAACCGTGCAAACGGATAACATAAATCTGACATAACGGGAGGTATATATGGATCTTAAAATTATTTTCATGATCATCAGGTATGTGCTGGTAGCCGTAGGCGCGTTCGTTGTCTATCGTGAACAGGCAACGATAGATGACTTTGTGCTGCAGTCCGTATACAGCTGCGGTGCAGGTGCCTTTCTCCTTGTGTGTGCGCTTCTGGGCACTCCTGTCATAGGCAAGGCGAAGGAACATGATGCAAACGACCATTTCAAATACCTTATTGCCACTGTCATCGTTGTTGTGATAACTATAGTTCTTGCCGTGATCTTCTGATAAACGACATAACGGACAGTATCCCGCTGAATAAGCGGGATATTTTTTGCTGTGATGCCCCGAATACTATACATTTTGCACAAAATCCACAGCGCCTTTTATGCGTAAATGTACATTTTTTGTTAAAAGTATTGCATTTAGTTTTAAAATAATATATAATTTAAATGTTATTCTGTAATGAATACGCTGCCTTCCGGGCAGTCTGGATATAGCAGGATCACGGGCATAGCTTATGCCGTAATACATAAAACAAAGGAGCATCTATCAATGAAAGAATACAGCGCATCTTCAATACGCAACATCGCTATCGCAGGCCACAGCGGCTCGGGTAAGACCACCCTTGCAGAGGCACTGATCTATAAGGCAGGAGCTTCCGACAGGCTCGGAAAGACTGCTGATGGCAATACTATCTGCGACTATGACCCCGAGGAGATCAAGCGTAAGGCTTCATTAGGTGCCTCCCTTGCATCTATCGAATATAATGATCTTAAACTGAACCTTCTTGATGCACCCGGTCTCTTCGATTTCGAGGCTGATATGCGCGAGGCTGTTTACGCATCAGATACGGTTCTTATCACCGTTTCGGGCAAATCAGGCGTAAAAGTCGGCACTCAGAAGGCATACAAGGCTGCAAAGGATGCAGGCAAGGCTACATTGTTCGTAGTTACAAAGGTGGATGATCCCGATGCTAACTTCTACAATGTCCTCACCGATCTCAAGACTGTTTTCGGTCCCTCCGTGTGCCCTGTTATCGTTCCCGTTATCAAGGACAGACAGGTGGTATCCTACATCAATCTTATAGAGATGAAGTGCTATAAGTACGATGAAAAGGGCAATGTCACCGAGACCGATATGCCCACAGCAGATATATCCGAGAAGCTCGACTATCGTCTTGACGGCCTTGTAGCTGCTTTCTCCGAGGCTGTTGCAGAGACCGATGAGGCTCTCATGGAAAAATTCTTCGAGGGTGAGGAATTCACTCAGAAGGAACTGGTAAAGGGCCTCCATGACGGCATGAACAGCGGTATCATCACCCCTGTGATCTGCTGCTCCGATGTTACCATGGGCGGTATAGACATGCTCCTCAAGGAGATAGCGCTCCTGCTTCCCTCTCCTGCAGATACTCCTGCTGCCGTTGCTTACAAGGGCGATGACATCATCGAAGTGCCCTGCGATGAGACCAAGCCTATGGGCGCATTCGTGTTCAAGACCGTTGCCGATCCCTTCGTGGGCAAGATGAGCTTTATCAAGGTGCTCTCCGGCGTATTCAAGGCTAACAGCGAATACAAGAACGCACGCACAGGCGATACAGAGAAGATAGGCAAGCTCTATACCCTTCTCGGCAAGAAGACGATAGAGATATCCCAGGCTAAGGCAGGTGATATCTGCGTAGCTGTGAAGATCAATGCTGCCACCAATGATACTCTCTGCGGCGGCGATGTATATGAATTTGACAAGATCAAGTTCTCCCGTCCCTGCTACCTCATGGCGGTCAAGACAAAGGCTCAGGGCGATGAGACCAAGGTATCCTCCGGCTTTGCAAGGATCATGGAGGAAGACCCCTCTATCTCCTTCACACAGGATACACAGACAGGCGAGTTCATCCTCGGCGGTCTGGGCGAGCAGCATCTTGAAGTAGCTGCAGCCAAGCTCAAATCCAAGTTCGGCTCCGATATCGATCTCGTTCCGAGAAAGATAGCATATCGCGAGACCATACGCAAGAAGTGTAAGGTACAGGGCAAGCACAAGAAGCAGTCCGGCGGTCATGGCCAGTATGGCGATGTCTGGATAGAGTTCGAGCCCTGCGTAAGCGATACTCTCGTATTTGAGGAAAGAGTATTCGGCGGTGCTGTTCCGAGAAACTTCTTCCCCGCAGTTGAAAAGGGACTTCAGGATTCCATGCAGAAGGGCGTTCTGGCTGGCTGCCCTGTAACAGGCGTCAAGGCTATACTTGTGGATGGTTCCTACCACCCCGTTGACAGCTCCGAAATGGCATTCAAGACCGCTGCATCCATCGCATTCAAGGAAGGCATGAAGCAGGCTGATCCCACTATCCTCGAGCCTATAGGTTCCCTTAAGGTGCTCATCCCCAACGACAATACCGGTGATGTTATGGGCGACCTTAACAAGCGCAGAGGCAGAGTGCTGGGCATGAATCCCTCCGAGGAAGAAAAGGGCATGACCATCATCGAGGCAGAGGTCCCCGAGAGAGAGATGCAGACCTTCACAACTCAGCTCAGACAGATCACAAGAGGCATGGGCAGCTTCACATTCGATTTCGTTCGTTATGAGCAGCTCCCTGCAAACCTGGTGAGCGATGTTATCCTCTCCATGAAGACCGACGAATAATTATAAGCCGACGGGTCGATATGATCCGTCGGCTTTATTGGTATTGCTGTATTTTGCGCCGATGCGGGGCTTTTCTTTGTGTAAAACATTAAAAATCAAAAACCCCTTGACAAAGCTGTCAATTTGTGATATACTTATTGAGTTGCTTGAAGTGTTCGGCGAGGTAGCTCAGGGGCTAGAGCTACCGGTTCATACCCGGTCGGTCGTGGGTTCAAATCCAACCGCCGCTACCATAATGGCCCCTTGGTCAAGAGGTTAAGACATCGCCCTTTCACGGCGGCGACACGAGTTCGATTCTCGTAGGGGTCA
>JAFPYQ010000259.1 GCA_017394475.1 Oscillospiraceae bacterium
CTGCGCTTATGACATAGGGTACGGTCACAGACAGCATCATTTGCCACATTGCATCGGATGTGGTGCCTGCCACGGCATCCACGACAAGCACTGTTCGGACAGATATTGCATCCGAAAAGGTGAGCTATCTCGGGCCCGAGGGCACATATACACAAGAGGCGTGTCAGGTATACTTCGGAAAAAACAGTACAGGTAAAACCACGTCAAATGGTAAGCCGCGATGAAGTATTATCTGTTTATAGAACATATTGACTGCGCTTGATGCCGGGATCCCGAGAGCTGAAAGGATAGCCTCCGCCTGCTCCCTGACCTCCGGTTCAATACGCGCATAGAGATTAGATGTTTTAGCTATAGTATCACCTCAATACTATTATACACTAATGTGCGCACAAATGAAATACGTTTTGAAAATATTTATGAGGGTGAACATTGTGGGAGAAAATAATGAGTGGTTCACACCTATGTTTGAATGATTAGAACTGATTGGTAGTGCATACAGCTATATTGATGTTTTAGATTGACGTATAAGATCATTCTTTGTGTTGTAAAAGTCCGCAAGATCAGCCGTTATTTTCTGTATCCCAAGTGATGAGACATATATGCTTTAAGATTGTTTTAAGTTTCCGGTATTATACTGTATCACAGAAAAACAAAGAACGTATGTTCTCAAAAATGATCTGTGGAGGAATACCAATGAAAAAGACAAAATCATTTACAAGGATGAGCGCTGTTGCGGCTGCAGCAATGCTCGCAGGATCAATGAGCACCACCATAAACGCTTATGAAGGCGATCATTCCGTGCTGTTCACCTATTCGGGCGACAGCATCACCGCCGCAGTCTCTGATACTGCCCCGGAAGATATCAGCAGCTCCTACAGCATAGACGGTTCGAGCCTTACCATTTCGGGCAGCGGCACCTATGTTATATGCGGCTCATCCGACAGCGGCGATATCTCGGTATCTGCGGACACGGAAGATGTGACGCTCGTCCTCTCCGAACTGTTCCTTACATCCGACGATGAGGATGCTGTGCTGACCGCAGGCAAGAATTCCGATGTGACGATAATCGTTGACGGTGAGAACACTCTGAGCGAGACAGGCTCCGAAGGCTCTGTTATCAAGGCAAAAAACGGCAGCAGAATCACATTTGTGGGGGATGACACGGACGAGGGCGAAAACACCCTGAACATAAACGCCTCATCGGATGACACAAACGGCATAAAGGGTGCGGAGAATGCGGATATCATAATCGGTGAAAATGCGGATGATGATCTTACCCTGAATGTTTCCTCCACAAAGAACGGCATCGCCTCCGACGGAACAATTACCGTGAACGGCGGCGATGTGAACGTGACTGCAGGCGGCGGTGCGGCAGCTGCAAGCGATGACAACAGCTCAAAGGGTATCAAGGCAGATGTGGCGATAACCATAAACGGCGGCACCATCACCATAGATGCGGCGGATGACGGCATACACCTGGGCGGCACCAACGGAGATGAGGCCCTTGCCATAAACGGCGGCACCATCAATATCAGTGCAGGCGATGATGCGATACATTCCGACTATTACCTTGTGATCGGCACCACAGACGGCACAGGGAAGCCCACCATAAGCATATCGGAGAGCTGTGAGGGCATCGAGGGCGCTGTCATCATCCTCAACGCAGGTACAGGCGAGGTCATATCCTCGGATGACGGCATAAATGCCGCCAACAGCGATCTTGAAAACTATTCCTTCAGCATCACTGTAAACGGCGGTACATGGTATGTGAACGCAGGCGGCGACGGCCTCGATTCTAACGGTGATATCACTGTGAACGGCGGTACTACCATAGTATACGGCTCGGAACAGGGAGACAATGCGGCTCTTGACTATGGCGACAACAACAACAGCTTCACCGTGAACGGCGGCACTATAGTCGGTACAGGCATGAGCAATATGGCGACTGTCCCCACATCGGGCGTATATGTGCAGTTCGGTGCATCGGGCATGATGGGCGGAATGGGCGGTTTCCGTGAAAACGGGATGACACCTCCGGAATTTGATGAAAACTTTCAGGGTATGACTCCACCCGAGATGAACGGGGAACAGCAAGGCATGACACCTCCCGAGATGAACGGAGAGCAGCAGGGCATGACACCTCCCGAAATGAATGGAGAAATGCCGGGAATGGCTCCCTTTGGCATGAATATGGATAACAGCGGCATCAGCATTACCGCAGGACAGCTCATCGAGATAAAGGACAGCAGCGGTACCACCGTATATTCATTCACCGCAGTCAAGAACGCCAACAGCATCGTCATCTCATCGGATGATCTGTCGGAAGGCAGCAGCTACACACTGTATGCAGACGGCGAGGAGCTCATCACTGCATCCGCTGCTACGGGAAACAACAGAGTCAGCGGAATGTTCTTCGGACAGGGCATAAATCCCCCTGCCAACGGTCAGGCAGTAAACGGGAACACTCTCCCGGAACAGACAGCTCCCGTAACAAAGGACAATACCGTGTCGGAAAGCAGTACCGCTTCATCCGATACAGAAAGCAGTACCTCAACGGATGATACATCCACTCCCGCACAGGGCTCCTATTCTTATACTGCACCGTTATACAGCTATACACAGTCACCGGATGGAGCTTCCGCAGGCAGCGGCGCTGTAGATAATGCATCATCACGCTCCATAAGCAGAAGGAAGATGAAAGCTATAATCCGCAGATATGTGATATTCAACGGCAGTGCGGATTATGATGAGATACATGAACTCATGATAAACAGCGGATTTTGTGCAAAGGGCAATTTCATAGTGAAGGTACAGGGCAAGAAGGTAGCCTCGGGCTGGTCGGAAGAGGCAGCAAAGGTGATTGCAGAGCTGGCAAAGGAAGGAAAGATAAAGGTAACATCAAAGGGGCTCTTTGCATGATCTAAAAAATCGCAGAATAGATCGAATAAAAAGTACGGGGTCATAGGGTTGGATGCTTTTTAAGCATCCGGGGCAGCGCCCTCTTATGCGGAACAAAGTTCCGCCGCAGCACAAACCAACATCCAAGGCAAAAACAGACTAAAAGCCAATTAAAAGTCACGGGAAACGCCGCCGACCAAAAGACCCGAAACTGCAGAAACAGCCGTACAGAAAACAACATAGAAGCGTTGATTCTGTGCGGCTATTTTTGTTTTGGTGCGTTTTTTTACAGCCCCTGTGTTTTGTCTTGTTATACGGACATATCATATCACAGAGGATGCAAAATGCTTTTCACAGTGATCACAGCAGCAGGTATATACATAAAAAGCAAATTAAGTCTTTGCCATGATCCCTCGTATGAAATGACCGTATCTGCAAATTCCTTTTTATCGGACAGTACAAACAGCACAAAGCAAGCCATTGAGATCATAAAACAGATAATACCTGTTTTCCCGATGACAGGCTCGCTGTTCTTGAACGAAAGTATCCCTAAGATAAGAAGGACAAATGTATCATCGTAAACTGAGTATAACCGGGGTATTACTGATCCATATTCCTTGCGGCGGAGATAAAGTTCATTATATCGCTTTCCTTGATGATGGCCAGCCCCTGTGATTCATCACCGAGGATCAGAAGGTCATCACCGGGGTTTATGTCAAACATTTTCCGCGCCTTTGCGGGGATGACTATCTGCCCCTTGTCGCCCACCTTCACTATGCCGAAAGCGTGTTTGCCCTTGGGCGGGATGGGCAGGGTCTGCTTTTCGGAGGAATAGTTCATCAGTTCATCAAGGCTCACCTGCAGAATATCTGCCAGCTTCATCCCCATCTCCATATCAGGGATGGAATCGCCGGTTTCCCATTTTGATATGGTCTGACGGGATACGCCCAGCTTATCGGCAAGATCCTCCTGTGTCATTTTTTTCATCCTTCTGAGGGAGATAAGATTGTTACCGAGCATTTGCTGTTTCTCCTTTTATGTTCTGAGGTGTTTTCACCTTCTTTATCCCCAGTACAGCCCACCTGATGAAGGGTATCCTTGAAAATGCTTCATACAGCAGCAGTGCGCCGCAGAAGCCTGCCACAAGTGAGATAAGATAGCAGGGGAGAGCGGGGATGGCCGTATATGTACGCAGGAGATATGCCGAAAGGGATATGGGGAGATAGTGGAATATATACAGTCCCCAGTTTTTCTTTGCAATAAAGGCGGAAACCGTTGTGCTGCGGTCGCCCCATTTTTTCATGCCGCCGAGTACAGCAAGGCAGGTCACCCATGCGAAGGCAACGGCGAGCGGACTGTTCAGGACAGGCATTTCCGCGAAATTCTCACCGAAGTAAAGGGCGATATACGCGCCGCCCAGCACTGCCGCACCTATGATAAGGGGAATGCAGTATTTTTCGAGGGTACTGATGACACTGTCATTTGCGAATACAAAATATCCCAGAAAGAACACCAGTGTGTATATACCGAATCTGTATACGGTGATCACAGGCATATTGAGCACATATCCCGAGAGCCACACAGGAACGGCAAGCAGCAGCAATACTATGATATTCGCCTTGGAGCACAGCTCATAGAGCCTGCCCTTTTCAAACTTCCGTATCAGCAGCAGTATCATCGAGAGCACCCACAGCTCCTGTATGAACCACAGTGGACCTGTGCCCGAAAGTACCATGATA
>JAFPYQ010000260.1 GCA_017394475.1 Oscillospiraceae bacterium
ATAATACAGCGATACGGACTATCCGAAAAAGAGGCTTTTGAAGTTGAAGCTGCACTGATCGATTGTTTCCCGGGTCTGACCAATATACAAAGCGGTCATTCTCCCGACAGAGGTGTATGCAATGCCGATTCCCTGCAAAGAACGCTATCTTACGAAGAATTTGAGGATATTGACGATCTTTGCTATTGTATTATCAAGATTTCCGATAATATGGTAAATGAACGCGGCAGCGTTTACGAGGCAGTAAGAAAATACTGGAAGGTAAATTTAGACAGGATCAGCAAGGTGCCCTATGTTTTAGCCTCTTTGAACGGGGTGATCGCAGATGTGTTCAAAGCTGAAAAATGGTATGAAGCTCCCGATTGTCCCGAAAGGTGCATGTTTGACGGCAGGCAGGCTCCTAAAAAGATCAGGAGTCTGTTTGTAAACAAAAGGCTCCCTGCACATTACATGAAAAAGGGTATGGCATCTCCTGTACTTTATCATGATCAAAGCTGATGTGTTTGTGCGAAAACTGCGCTCCTTTCGGAGCGTAGACTGTTGCACAGTCCTTTTAGCCGCCGCACTCGACGGTTTTTATTTTATACGCGAATTGGATTGTAACTACATTTCCGCTCTGCGGCTTTTCGTGCATCCGCCCCTATTACTCCGGGCACTGGTGAGAACATTTTGTGAATTTACCGATTTTCCCGCAGTTAACAACGTCTACGACGTTGTTACTGCTCGGTGCTGATATGTTAGTATAGCCGCCGCACTCGAACGCTTCCGATTTTACCTACGCCATACGGTTTGTGATCTCGGTTCTGTGTTTCTGAGTGCGGCGGCTTTTTGGGTCGGTTTATTTTATCGCTGCGTCGTTGTTTCTCTGCTGACGGGTTCGCGGGCGCTGCCCGCACCTGCAAGGGGACGAGGATGCTTTTCGAGCATCCGCCCCTATGACCCCGATTACTGACGATCGCCGGTCAGTACAGATCGTTCACCGCTTATTCCGTGCGGAGCGCCTCCACGGGGTCTTTCTTTGCTGCAACGCCCGACGGTATTATACCCGCTATGAGCGTCAGCGTCATACTTATGAGCACAAGTATGATGGATGCCTTCCACGGCAGGACGGCTTTGAGCCCTTCCACCTCGGTAAGGTGATACAGCAATGCATTTATGGGGAATATGGCGATGAATGACACCACTATGCCCAGCAATCCTGCGGTAAAGCCCACTATCAGCGTTTCGGCATTGAACACATTTGCTACGTCCTTCTTCGATGCGCCTATGGCACGGAGTATGCCTATCTCCCGTGTACGCTCGAGCACGGAGATATATGTGATTATACCTATCATGATGGAAGATACCACCAGAGATATGGCAACGAACGCTATGAGCAGATAGGATATGCCGCTGATTATATCCGTTATGGAGGACATGAGCAATGCCACATAGTCGGTATACTTTATCTTCTGTTCATCGGGGACGCTGTTGTTGTACTCCTCGATCTTCTCGGCGATCCTGTCCTTTTTCTCGAAGGTCTTTGCATAGATGTTTATGGTGGTGGGGGTATCCGGGTCGATATAGCCCAGGGAATCCATCACGGTGTCATAGGAGCTCTCGGAAAATTCATCGGGCGTGAATTCATCGAATGCCTCTGCCCATACCTCCTCGGGGAATTCCGCAGTATCAAGGGCTGCGGAAAGCTCCGCCTCGTCTATGTCCTCGTCCTCCTCCTCGTCGTACTCATCTTCTTCATCATCCGATGCGGGAGCATATCCGGACTGTTCCTCCAGTATGCCTGCCACATATTCGCTGAGGGTGGCGTCGTCCATTTCCTTTATATAGCCCACTATCTCCTCGGACTCTGCACCCATCTGCTCCACATAGGAGGCGATGACTATCTGCTCCATATCCTCTCTTGAAAGGGAGGCTGCCGTATCTGCTTCATCCGTCTTTTCATCGGGGCTCATGGCGATGAGGAAGTTATAGAGCTCTGCCCGCTCCCCTTCGCTCGCACTCTCTGCCCACTCGCGGACTCTCTTTGCCTTTGCTGCATTATCGGGCTCCTCGTAGTCCTTCGGCATGAAGGGCAGGCCGTTCAGCTTATTCACGGTGCTGTCCGCCGCCTGTGCCTTTATGAGCTCACTGTTTGCCGCCTTTTCCATCAGCATATTGGTGAGCCCGTTGGTATAGCCGATAAAGCTCATATCCATCATGGAATTTACATCCCCGGAGGGTCTGATTATCCCGACTATCTTCAGCGGGATGCCCACATTCGAGGAATTGTAGAGATATTCAAGGCCTCCCTCGCTCTCGGTGATGTTGATATATGTATCATCGCTGCTGCTCTTTGTATAGAATTCATATGGCAGCACTGCCTTGTATTCCTGCTGTACCACCTCATCGAAATCCCATTCGATACGCCCGTGATCCTCCACCACATCGCCCTTGACTATGGCAGAGAGTATCTCCTCCGCCTTGCTGGTGTCCTTAAAGCCCAGTGCATAGAGCATTATCTCAGGCACCTCGTTGTTTTCGGAAAGGATAAGGACTATCTCATCTTCCTTATCGGGCCATTCGCCGTATATCAGCTCATAGCGGTTCTTTTCCACCTCGCTTATCTCCCCGTTGGAATCGGAGACAAGCTCTGTCCAGAGCTGCATCCCGCCGAAGGATGACATAGTGCCTGTCATCATGGACATAGAGGATGTCATGGAGCTCATGCCCCACGCCTTGGCGTAGATATCAGTCACATCGCACTTGATGACCTTGCCCTCGCTGTCCTTGGTATACATCTGCATCCCCGTGTTGTAGTAATACTTCACGGCGCTGATATTATCCTGTATGGTCTTGTCGGTATCAAGGAATTCCTTGAAGTTTTTCAGGTCGTTTTTCTGAGTGGCAGTGGAGTTATAGCTGTTGAATATCTCCATACTGTCGGTATTGGCGTACATGACCTGGTTCTGTGCCCGCTCGTTCCTTTCGGATTCCTTCATCACCGCTTCGAGCAGCTCTGCGGTATCCGTGGTCTCTTGATTTATGGTGAGGGGGTAGGAAGAAAGGGTCTCCTCCTGTATGCCGTTTATATAGTCATTGATGCCCGTTGAAAGGGAGAGTATCAGAGCTATGCCTATTATGCCGATGGAGCCTGCAAAGGCTGTGAGCAGCGTTCTCCCCTTTTTGGTGAGCAGATTGTTGAAGGAAAGGGAAACAGCCGTACCGAAAGACATGGAGACGTGCTTCTTAGTATCCTCACGGGCAGGTTCCTCCTCCGCATCAAAGGGATCCGTATCCCCTGTTATGCGGCCGTCCTTTATCTTTACAATACGGGTGGCATATGTATCTGCAAGCTCGGGGTTGTGCGTTACCATAATGACCAGCTTATCCGCCGCTATCTCCTTGAGCAGCTCCATGACCTGTATGCTGGTCTCGGTATCAAGTGCGCCTGTGGGCTCATCCGCCAGGAGCACATCGGGATTGTTCACCAGTGCTCTTGCGATGGCAACTCTCTGCATCTGGCCGCCTGACATCTGGTTGGGCTTTTTGTAGAGCTGATCCCCCAGACCCACACGTTCAAGGGCTTTTACTGCCCTCTCGCGGCGCTCCGCCTTTGATACGCCCGAAACAGTAAGTGCCAGCTCCACATTTGCAAGCACGTTCTGATGCGGTATCAGGTTATATGACTGGAAAATAAAGCCTATGGAGTGGTTCCTGTATGTATCCCAGTCCGGGTCCTTGTATTCCTTCGTGGAGCGGCCGTTTATCACAAGATCGCCCGAGGTATAGTGGTCAAGGCCGCCGATTATATTGAGCAGCGTTGTCTTGCCGCAGCCCGAATGACCGAGTATGGCCACGAACTCATTTCTGCGGAAGGATACGCTCACCCCGTCTAAGGCGGTGACCTCCGTTTCTCCCGACTGGCCGTATTTTTTAACTATATTTTTCAGTTCAAGCATATATTCACCTTACATCTATCAATATCAAAGGCCACAGGATGTGACCTTATCAAAGCTATCTATCCTCATCAAGGCGGTATCTCTTCATCAGGAAGAAACCGCAGGCAGCGCTGACGAACAGGCTCAGGGAGCCTAAAAACAGGTTGTCCATCAGTCGCGGGTCCTTCTTTGCCCTGACGATATGGGGGTCCTTTTCGGAAACGCTTATCATCATCCGCTCCCCGCTGCGCACACTGTGGTCAAAGTCCACCAGGCTCTCCGTATATTCCGTACCGTTGATATTGTATGATACATACACCTTGTCCGGTACGCGCTCATACCTGTACTCATGCTGATGCACCGAGACGCTTTTCACCGTGGCAGGGCAGGTCACGGCAGTGCGGTTGAAATCATTATCCGCCAGTGCCATGAAAACACTGTGTACAAACAGCACGAATGCCGCAGCTATCCCCACTACCACTAACAGCGGAAGGCTGTTTTCTATCTTTTCTTTCAGCATACCTTTCACCATCTTTTCTATCAGCGTCTCATTATCTCTGCTATCGTTATCTCTTCACAGGCCTGCTGCCTCTCCTCACTGCGCGCCTTTGCCCGCTCCGACAGCTGCGGTGCCATGCAGGCGATACCGCCTGTGACAAGGACTAAGATCCGTGCTATCCTGCCCGGGGCAGCCGTGTTGTGTTCCGCTCTAACATGAGCGGGATCCTCCACAGATACTGTATACTATATTACTCCATTGCGGGGAAAAAATCAATTAAAATCAGATTAGAATTGCATGTGAGATCTGCTCATAAGGAGTGCTGTCCCCCGTATCAGCCCTTTTCGTCCCCCAGTATCCTGTACAACAGCTTATAGAGCACTCCTGCATCCTCGGGAGTGAGGGTCACGCATTTTCCCATGGCCTCGGGTATCCCCACTGCCTTGTCACGCAGCTCCATGCC
>JAFPYQ010000261.1 GCA_017394475.1 Oscillospiraceae bacterium
CTTTGATCTCCTTAAAAGCCTGCAGAAAAGCGGCGCTGTCCTCCATATCACAGCGGAGAACGATATCACAGGCTGCAAGACTGTCACCATGAAGGAACTGCGCACCATGTTCCGCAGGAACAAAGAGATCATGGACGATGTGGAAAAATACCCCGACTGACAAGAATATGACAAACACAGCCTCCTGTGATGTTTCACCACAGGAGGCTGTGTTTTATTGGAGGGAGGTTCGTGTCGTTACTTTACTTTTATGATCCCGCTGGAGGATATTTCGACCATATTACCATTGACAGTGGAAAAAGCCTTTATCACATATCCGCTGTCGCCGTCTTTTGGTCTGAGCACGGTGCTCCTCTTGTTGGTAGACCCGGCTTTTTCAGCTCTGAGTCCCAAGTCCGCGCATCCTTGCTTCTATGGCAAGGGCTGTGCGGTTGGGACAGCCTGTTTTTGAAAGGATCCTGCTGATATGTGTCTTAACGGTGCCGATGCTGATGCCCAGATCATCCGCTATCTCCTGATTTGATGCGCCTGTGGTCATCTCTTTGAGCACATCTGTTTCCGCAGGGGTGAGCTCCTTTGAAAGTATCTGCCCTATCATCACATCCGGCGGTGATTCGGGGAATACCGATTCACCCGCCATAGTGCGGTCCATTATCTCTATGAGTTCGCTGTCGCTTGTCTCCTTGTACCAGAAGCTCTCTATGCCGATATCCCTTGCCCGCCTGAGATAGCTTTCCTCCACCATAGAGGTGACGATGAGTATCCTCGTGCCGGGGGAGTGCTTTTTTATGCGTTCTGCCGCATCAAGGCCGTTGGAACCGTCCGCCATGACGATATCCATGATGACAAGATCCACATCAAAGCGCTCACATATCACATGAGCCACAGCCGCGGAGTCAAGAGAGTACAGCAGCTTGTAGTGCTCACTGCTGTTCACAACCATCTCAAACAGCTTGCGCGGGATATTTTGGTCATCCACCACAACAACATTATAAGTCATAAATTATCATCCCCCCGGTGTTCAGGAGCAATAAGAGTCAGCATAAAGGCGGGGATGCTCTGTATCTCCATCTTCCAGCCCAGATTTTCTGCAGCCTGGCGGAGATTTTTCAGTCCCCCGGTCTCATTTATCTCAGTTTTCGGTGCCTCACCGTTGTTTGTGAGTATATATGTGTCCGTTTTCGCACTATTTATACATTCGAGCAGTATGCGGTCGCCGTGGGCATGCCTGAATGTGTTGGTGAGACATTCTATCAGCGCCGTGACGATGATCTCAGCCCGCTCCTTTTCTTTCGGCAGCTCTCCCTTTACTTCGATATCCACGCCCACATATCCCGCCACAGAGAACACCTTTTCATAAATGTCCTTCTGTTCGGGCTCACCTGAGGTCTGGAGAAGGTCAAGGGTCTTATTCCATATTGCCGTTATCTCTTCGCGGGTATTTTCCGAATCGCCGCGTATAAAGCGCTTTGTTGCGATGATGGTGCTGCCGAAGCGGTCGTGTACGCTGGTCTTGGCGGCAAGTATCTCTTTCTGTATCGTCATCTCGGTGATGAGCACATTGAGCTCCCTGAGCCTCTGCTGCTGATCTATCAGCTCCTCGTCTATCTTATGGAGCTTTTCAGTAAGGTCGTATTCCTCAGTGATGTTCTCCGCGGTGATCTCCGTCAGCTCAGTAGAGCCCACCGCTGTCTGTTCAAGGCTGAAGGTGAACACACTGCCGTCGGATAACCGCAGGGGAGTGCTGCCTGCTGTATCCACGCGGGAAAGTATCTGCTTTCCGCTTAGCACATATTCGCCCGTAAGGTCGGTGCCTATCTTTGCCATGGTCTCATTCATCAGCAGTATGCGCCCGCTTTTGTCATATATGCAGAGACCTGCAGGCAGGTCATCCGTGGCAAACTTGACCGAATGTGATGAGAGCTTGCCCGCGCCGTAGTACACCACATCTATCGCCATGAGGATCGTGAGGATGGTCATGACGGAAAGTATGCCGAGCCATACCCATTCGGGCAGGGCGTGCAGTGCCGATATCGCGTATATGGTGCTCACCGTGCCTCTTTTTATCAGCATGAAGCGGTTGAATATCTGATACAGTCCATAGGAGATAAGGATCAGCAGACTTGTGATGATGTATGATACAGATCCGCGCCGCATACGGATGCTCGCCGCGATAACGCAGAACAGCGCAAATATCAGGAACAAAGCGTAGAAACACTGCAGGGACATCATCATAAAGGACATATCGTCAAATGTCACGTTGCAGCGCCCCCTTCCGCAGGGTATCTGAAGCATCCTTCGTCATCACTGATGTCATCACCGCTTATGTTTATGGTGATGTGCGGGATGCCGTTCTTTGCCCCGATGAGCACCATAGCCGCCTTTGAAGAACGCATCTCATTCTCTGCGATGCCCTCGAACCAGTCATATGCATCTATCAGCGCCACAGAAGGCACCCTTTCCTCATTCTCGGTGTATACCGAACAGGTTATATCAAGGAGCCTCAGACTGTCCAGGGATTCCTTTACCGAATGGTACAGTTCGGATATATCGGTGATGTCGTTCTGACGGGCAAGCAGGTACAGATTAGCCCGGCGTTTGATGTATGTCCCCAGCAGGCAAGCCTGTACAAGATCGCCCTTGCCGAGCAGTCTGCGTATCCTGTCAGCAGTGGGCTGCAGATCGGCGGAAAGGCTCATATAGGTGTTGTTCTGAACCTCGTAGCGCGCTTTGTCTTCCTTGATGCGGTTCTCGCGGCTCAGTATCTCGTTTTTGCTGCGCAGGTCATCCGTCCTTTCCCTCAGTTCATTGTTGAGCCGTTCGATCTTGCTCCTGTCCTCCGTCCAGAAGGCGTAGCCCCCGGGGATGCTGCGGGAGTTCAGCATAATATAACCATCCATCATCAGGGGAGCAGCAAGTGCAGCC
>JAFPYQ010000262.1 GCA_017394475.1 Oscillospiraceae bacterium
AAGCACGTTTATATGTCGGCGGCTAAAAGGACTGTGTATACAGTCCACGCCCCGCAAGGGGCGCAGCTTCCGCACAAAACAACCCCACCGCTTCTCCTTTCAGGGGAGGCTTATGTAAAACCGCATTTGATCAGTGTATCCCTTACAATATTTGATCTATTCAGCTGTTGGTTTGCTTTTGCTTTGGACTGTGTGTAATTGCGCTCCTTCGGAGCGTGGACTGTATACACAGTCCTTTTTTAGCCGCCGACCTGTTGGCGCCTCTGATGCTTTTGGTTTTGGTTTACTTTATGGTGCGGGTCTGAATTTTTTTGTCGGCGGCTTTTTTCAGGCTCTTTTCTTTGGCTTTTTGTCTGCTTTTTTTGAGCGTGGCTGTTGGCTTGTGCTGCGGCGGAACTTTGTTCCGCTACGCAGGGCGCTGCCCTGCACCTACAAGGGGTTCCACCCCTTGACCCCATACTTCCTATTCGTTTCATTCAGCTTGTTTTGCAGGTGCTGACCACCGAAGTGCCCACGGGGCTCCCCGTCCGTAATAATCAACAAGTACCCCCCTGCAAAGCTCTGTTTAATAGTCAAAACCACGATTTTTTGAAAGATTGACAAAAAGCACTTGCATTTTTGACGAAATAGGTATATTATAAATATTGTCGGCTTTCTTGTTAAGAACGCCGCTGACAGCGTTTTGGCCTATCATCATAAATTTATAGAATTGTCATTTTTGAGTAAAAAAATTTCATATAGGGGTATGTTATGTCACTAAAGAATATGAGCAGGGCAGAGCTTGAAGAATTTTACGCTGCCGCAGAAAAGGAATATGAGGATCTTAAGGCAAAGGGTCTCAAACTGGATATGTCAAGAGGTAAGCCCTCCACCGAGCAGCTGGAGCTGTCAAGACCCATGCTCGATGTGCTCAACAGCAGCACTGATATGACCGACAGCGACGGTATAGATACAAGGAACTACGGCGGCCTTACAGGCATAACCGAGGCAAAGGAGCTTTTCGCAGAGCTTCTGGGCGTTCGTCCTTCCATGATAATCGTGGGCGGCAACTCCAGCCTCAACCTTATGTATGACAGCGTTCAGCGCGCATATAACTTCGGCGTTTACGGCGGCTCAAAGCCCTGGTGCAAGAATGAGCATGTCAAGTTCCTGTGCCCCGTTCCGGGTTATGACAGGCATTTCGGCGTTACCGAGACCTTCGGCATCGAGATGATAAACGTGCCCCTCACCAAGACAGGCCCCGACATGGATATGGTGGAAAAGCTGGTATCCTCCGATCCCGAGATAAAGGGTATCTGGTGCGTTCCCATGTATTCCAATCCCGACGGCTACACCTATTCCGATGAGACCGTTACACGCTTTGCAAAGCTGAAGCCCGCAGCAGATGATTTCCGCATCTTCTGGGACAATGCATATTGCGTACATCACCTCTGCGACAACGGCGATACTCTGCTCAACATCTTCGATGAGGCTGCAAAGTACGGCAATGAGGATATGATTTTCGAATTTGCCTCTACCTCAAAGATAACCTTCCCGGGTTCGGGCGTTGCTGTCATCTGCGCATCGGAGAACAATGTGAAGCACATCACAAAGCAGCTCTCCATGCAGAACATCAGCTATGACAAGGTGAACCAGCTCCGCCATGTGCGCTATTTCGGCAATGCGGATGGCATAAAGGAGTATATGAAAAAGCACAGGGATATCCTTGCTCCCAAGTTCGACCTTGTTTCAAGCAAGCTGGACAAGGCTCTGGGCGGTCTTGATATCCTGAGTTTTAACGTTCCCAACGGCGGTTACTTCATTTCCGTATACACACTGAACGGCTGTGCAAAGGAAGTCGTAAAGCTGTGCGCAGAGGCAGGCGTAGTGCTCACGGGAGCGGGTGCATCCTATCCCTATAAGAAGGATCCCGATGATTCAAACATCCGTCTTTCGCCTTCCTACCCCACTCTTGACGATCTTTCACAGGCGATGGATGTATTCACTGCGGCTGTTAAGGTAGCAAGTGCAAGAAAGCTCCTCGGCAGATAAAATACCGCGCCCCGGTGATAAGGGTGGGACATACATAAAGTATCAAGCCATAGTATCTGATCTGTTGTCAGAAACTATGGCTTTTATATTGACAAAGGGACAATGACGTGATATAATCGTTTTATTGATCGTGATCTGAGGGAGAATAAAATGATAAAACTGCATTTTTTTGATCATGGTCTCTGTAGGAGTGAAACTGAATGAAAAACAAAACAACTAAGATCCTGTGCGGTGCAGTCCTGCTTTTATGTACAGCGGTCATGGCATTCCTTGCACTGGATAACGCTTATTCAAAGCCCATTATAGGCGGTGTGAGTATTTATACGATATTATTCAGTTTCAGACAGATCATCTTTTCTTTAAAGGGCATTCTGGTCTCGGCAGCGGGGATATTATCTTTGATAGTCCTGATCGTGTTATCGGTGAGAAAAGATCCCGGGCTGTCCGGACAGTCATAAAAATAGTCGGAACTTTCCGGAAAGAGGTATATATGAAAAAGATAGGACTTGTGGGGGGTACGGGTCCCGAATCCACCCTTATGTATTACAGGGAGCTCAATACCCGTACCGACAGGCTGACAAACGGCAGACAGATGCCCGATATCGCCATAGAGAGCGTGGATTTCCGCAGGGTATGTGAATATGTTTCCACAGGGCAGAAGGATGAGCTGGCAGAGTATCTTTCGGAAAAGGTGAGCTGCCTGCAGAAAAGCGGTGCAGAGGTCATAGCCCTTACAGCAGTGACGACGCACCTTGTATTTGATGAGATAACCGCAAAGACGGGGGCATCCCTTGTCAGCATACCAAAGGCGGTGTGTGATGAGGCTGTCTCAAGGGGCTATAAGAATGTAGGCCTGCTGGGAACTATCTTAACCATGGAGCAGGACTACATGAAAAAGGAACTGCGCGAGGCGGGGCTTACCGTCACCATCCCCGATAAAGATGGCAGGGAGCTGGTGGCAAAGCGTATATTCGAGGAGCTTGAACTGGGCATAGTAAAGGATGAGACCCTGAAGGAATTTCAGGGGATAATAAGGAAAATGCAGCAGGAACAGGGGATCGAGACCGTGATCCTGGGCTGCACCGAACTGCCGCTGATACTAAACGACGGCTGCTCCCCCGTTCCATGCCTTGACAGTGTGGATATACATATCAACAAGCTGATACAGCTCGCACTATGAACGGATATTCAAAAACGCCCGCCTCCGGTATCCCCGAAGGCGGGCGTGCTGTATCAGCTGTCATCTGTAACTGTCGTTCCGGTCTTTGAATTCCATCTTGTTTTCATACATCGCCCTGTCTGCACATTTGAAGACCAGCAGGAGATTGATCTTATATTGCAGAATTCAGAGTATGTTTTTGAATAAAATATAGATATATTATAACATATTTGAACATAAATTACAAGCATATACAGGGCGATATTTTACGGATAAGGAAAAAATAATGATCATTTAAGGATTTTTTAAGGATTTTCAAAGGAAATTATGATATAATCCCTATAGTTTGTGCTTATGACCGGATACCGGAACAGTCATAACGAATAAAGGAGATCATGGCCATGATAAGAAGAATGATGGTATTGATGACAGTGGCAGTTATGTGCATCATGATGACGGGATGCTCATCCTATAAGCCCGGAAAGGTAACAGACGGCGTATACAACAACAGTCTTTTCAGCATCACCACTCCGGAGGGATTTGCATGCTATTCGGGAAAGGAAGTCACCAAAGCAGACAAATATCTCATAGTCTACGGGTATTCGCAGCAGAGGGGAGCAGGAAAGTCATTTAAATGTGAATATGCGGCAGAGACAAAAACTGCGGATATACTTGTGGCAAGTGAGGACAACATATCAAAATGCACAGCAGCAGAGTATGGTGATGTGATCGCAAAGCAGGCGGCAGACCGCATTATGGGCTGCACCATTGAGAAGAATGAGGATGTGACAGTAAATGGTGTAAAGTTCCGTATGGTGAGGTATACCATATTAGGCGGCGATCATCAGACTTATTACATCACTCAGAGCGGTGATAAACTGGTCTATGTATATGTTTCCGTGATGGACGGTGATATCACGGGTGCGGGGGAAAAGGCGGAAAACTGCATATCTTCATGTTAAGCGGCGGTTTGTGACAGAAATGTGATATTTTTAATCTGATTTTAATATAAGGATAAGGCTGTTTTAATCTTTATATGATATAATCATCGTTAACGGGTGCACGGAGGGCTGTGCAATCGTGATGTGTCCGTGGTTTTGCTGGTGATATTATGGAATTTCATGCTTTCGGCGATAAAAACAGAAGAACGGTAATGATAATACACGGCATGCTGTGCGACTGGCAGAAATTCCACAAGCTGCTGATGCCCCTTGAAGAAAAGTTCTATGTTATCTACCCCGCCATGACAGGCTGTTATGAGGGATCGCCCGATTTTGTGAGCTTCGCGGATGAATGCGAGCAGATAGAAAAGTATGTCAGGGATTTTCTTGACGGCGATCTGACGGCAGTTCTGGGAGTTTCCCAGGGAGCCACGCTTATCACAGAGCTGATGGCAAGGAACAGGCTCAATATAAAGTGCGTCATACTGGATGGGGTATATCTTGCACATCAGGGGATGATGGCTGCGATGCTATGGCTCAAAGCCTTCCTTCGCATCAGTAAGAACGGCGGGAAGATATCGGGCGCCATGGAAAAGATATGCGCCTTCATGGGGATAGCAAAAAATGAGGCGGCTCCCCTGTTCTCCATGCTTTTCCTGAAAGGCAGAGAGAGCAGCATAAAGGCAAATCTCATCGAGAACTACACATATCATGTAGACCCGTTCGTGGCAGATACCGCCGCTAAGGTGTAT
>JAFPYQ010000263.1 GCA_017394475.1 Oscillospiraceae bacterium
AGCGAGCTTGACGAATGGCTCTCATTCTTTGAGAACACCCCCGTGATGGATGAAAAGATATCCGCATATATAGAGCATGACCGTGCCACCCTCCTTGATGAGTTCTGCCGCGGCTGCGGGTACTGTATGCCCTGCTCTGTGGGCATAACCATAAACCAGTGCGCAAGGATGGCTCAGATGATACGCCGCGCCCCCTCTGCCAACTGGCTCTCGGACTACTGGGTGAATGAGATGATGAAGATAGACAACTGCATCGACTGCGGCTTGTGCCTCACCCGCTGCCCCTATGAGCTGAAAATACCCGCTTTGCTGCGCAAGAACCTGGAGGATTACCGCAATATCCTTGCGGGCACAGTGACAGTGTGACACCGTATACGTTTCTCAAAGCGCCGTTTTCCCGTTTATCAGCGGGAGATACGGCGTTTTTTTCCATTTCCTTGAAATTTTCACAAAAAAACTATTTACAAATATTAAAAAATAGTGTAAAATAGTACAGGAGATTGTCCGGATCATTTCCGGTAAGCACAGTACGGATAGTATCGAAAGGGGCCTTTGATATGGGTATCAAATATAAGCGTGTACTGCTCAAACTAAGCGGTGAGGCACTGGCAGGCGACAAGAAGTCCGGCCTTGACTACAACACCATCACTCCTATATGCGAAAGCATCAAGAAATGCGTTGAAGCGGGCGTTCAGATGGGTATAGTAGTAGGCGGCGGCAACTTCTGGAGGGGCCGTTCAAGCGGCGCTATGGACAGGACGAGAGCCGATCACATCGGAATGCTCGCCACCACCATGAATGCACTGGCAGTGGCGGATGTGCTGGAATCCATGGGCGTTGTGGTCCGTGTGCAGACAGCTATCTCGATGCCTCAGGTAGCGGAGCCCTATATCCGCAACCGTGCCATGAGGCATTTTGAAAAGGGACGCGTGGTCATCTTCGGCTGCGGCACGGGTAACCCCTTCTTCTCCACCGATACCGCATCCACTCTGCGTGCAGCGGAGATCGAGGCGGACATAGTCCTCAAAGCCACTATGGTAGACGGCGTTTATGACAAGGACCCCAACAAATACCCCGATGCAGTGAAGTTCGACAGGCTGACATTCAGCGATATACTTGTAAAGAATCTCCAGGTCATGGACAGCACCGCTGCATCTATGTGCAAGGACAACAATCTTCCCATCATAGTATTCGATCTTTCCGAACCGGATAATATATACAAGGCCTGCATGGGCGAAAATGTAGGTACACTGGTAGAACCTGCATAACACGGCGCAAACAGATAAAACTAAATTAAAAGGAGCAGATCATCATGCATGAACAGGTAAAAGCAGCACAGGAGAAAATGGACAAGTGCATAAACGCACTTTCAAGAGAGCTTTCCACAATAAGAGCAGGCAGAGCCAACCCCGCTATACTCGATAAGGTACAGGTGGACTACTACGGAACGCCCACTCCCATCAACCAGATGGCACAGGTGAGCGTATCCGAAGGCCGTGTCCTTGTTATCCAGCCCTGGGACAAGTCATCCCTCAAATCCATAGAAAAGGCTATTCAGGCATCCGATATAGGCATCAACCCCACCAATGACGGCACAGCTCTGCGCCTTGCATTCCCCCAGCCCACAGAGGAGCGCAGAAAAGAGCTGGTAAAGCAGGTAAAGAACGACGGCGAGCAGGCAAAGGTAACTATCCGCAACGCACGCCGCGATATCATGGATAAGATAAAGGCAATGAAGAAGAACTCCGAGATCACCGAGGACGATGTTAAGGATCTGGAAAAGGATCTGCAGAAGGTGACAGACAAGTCCATAGAGGCAGTTGACAAGGAAGTTGCCGCTAAGGAAAAGGAGATAATGACCGTCTGACAAAACGGCAGTATCGGTTAAGATGCAGGGAGAAGCAGCATGACAGCAGGCTTGATAATCCGTTTATTATTCGGGGTATTGTTTCTGACACCCGCAGGTGAAGCGGTCATGCTTTCTCTGCCTTTTCTGATACTTACAGTATTGAAGGTGCGTACCGAGACCTTTATGGAAAAAGCTGATGAAACAAATAGACCTGCATACAGAAAAAAAGCAGATATAATAAACATACTTACAAAGGTGTACACAGGGCTTGTTATATTACTATTTGGTTTTATTATCTTCACATTTGGTGCTTTCATTGATTTTCCTCACATTCTTGTATACCATTACATTGATGATTTCAGAGGAACACCTATCGAAAATTTTGTCAAAGAGTTTTTTCTCCTTCTGGACAGCTGGATCATCGCATTATTGATCCCTTTTCTGATAATTCTGACAGTAAAAATCATCACAAAACGTAGAATGACAACATCTGATGAAACACAGAGATCAGTATATCAGAAACGTTCAGAGATCATTGATCCCTATTTCAAGGCATTCAGCATATTAGCGGCTGTTATACTCATTATCTGGACAGTTCAGTTTTTTGTAGCTTCATTTCATGTTTAGTATTTTGATTTTTCTATCAGCATACAATAGTATATACATACATCGGAGGACAACAAGATAGATACAAAGGTTTTACCCGTCCACTTGGGGATAATCATGGACGGCAACGGGCGGTGGGCTAAAAAGCGCGGTATGCCCCGCACCTTCGGTCACAAGGCGGGGGCGGAGGCTATGAGAAAGATACTCCGGGAATGCCGCGAGATAGGCATAAGGTATGTCACCTGCTATGCCTTTTCCACCGAGAACTGGAAACGCCCCAAATCCGAAGTGGACGTTCTGATGCGGCTTTTTGACGAATACCTCGATGAGGCGCATGAGCGTTTCGACAAATCAAGGCTCATCTTCTTAGGAGATAAATCCCCCTTTTCCGAAAGCCTTCGGGAGAAAATGATCCGCCTTGAAAACGAGACTGCTCACATTGACGGCTTCATCATATTCCTTGCCATGAACTACGGCGGCAGGGATGAACTGGTGCGGGCAGCAAAAAAACTGGCACAAAGGGCAGCCGCAGGGGAAATATCTCCGGAGGACATAGACGAGGCTGCCATAGAGCGGGAGCTATACACATACCCCGCCCCCGACTGCGACCTTATCATCCGCACATCGGGAGAACAGCGGCTGTCTAATTTCCTTATGTGGCAGGGGGCATATTCCGAGCTGTATTTTACGGACACCCTCTGGCCCGATTTTGATACAAAGGCGCTGCACGCCGCACTGGAAGAATATTCAAAGCGGCAGAGGCGTTTCGGGGCTGTCTGATACTGCCCCCCGCCACGAGCGGCACGATCAGTATCCCGCACAAGGAGCGGTAAAAGCTTGTCAAGCACAGAGACAGTGCTTGACGGTATCTTTGAATATGGAGCAAATAGAATGGCAAAACGACTGATAACGGCATTTGTAGGCATCGCCATAGGTGTCACGATAGTGTTACTTCACCACACGATGGTCTATCCCATCGCAGTGGTAGCTATAACAGCGCTGAGCATACACGAGCTGCTCACAGCCTGCAAGTGCGGATTCAAGGAATTTCCCACACACTATATCTTCTGTCAGATCTTCGGCGCAGCGATACCGCTGCTCACATGGTTCGACAACGTGGGCGATGTGTGGAGGATATTCACGGGCTGTGTGATAGTTTTTCTCATGTTCGCAGGCTTTGTGACGGACAGGAAAAAGCTTTCCTTCAACAAGCTGGCGATGATGTGCACCATCAGTTGCTTTGTCACTCTGTCCCTCAACTGCCTTATATCCATAGTAAAGATGAGCGAGATACATGCCATATCCTATGTGGTGATGGCTCTTGCAGCAGCATGGCTGCCCGATGCAGGCGGGTTCCTCATAGGCTCCGCCCTGGGAAAGCATAAGCTGTGCCCCGATATCTCGCCCCATAAGACCATAGAGGGGGCCATCGGCGGCATAGTGGTAAATACCATCGTATTCGCCATTTACGCTACTATATACCGTTTTGTGATGCAGAGCAAGGGGATATACTTCGATGTGAACTATCTCCTGCTGGCAGGCGTCACCATATTTGCATCGGTGATAAGCATTTTCGGCGACCTTTCCGCATCACTCATCAAGCGTGAGTATGAGATAAAGGATTTCGGCAATATCTTCCCCGGTCACGGCGGAATGGTAGACCGCTTTGACAGCGTGTTCTTCGTCCTCCCGTTCATGATGTTCATTTACAACGCATTCGGAAGCTACATATTTATGATGAACGCAGCATAAAAGGCAAAGAGGTGCCCAATGTTTGCTAAAATAAACAGTCTGGGACTGTTCGGGCTCAATGCCTTTGCGGTACAGGTGGAAACAGAGATAAGCAGGGGCACACCCTGCTTTGATATTGTAGGGCTTGCAGATGTATCCGTAAAGGAGAGCCGCGACAGGATAAAGGCAGCTTATAGGAGCTGCGGAGAAAAATTCCCTGTGGCAAGGGTCATAGTCAATCTGGCACCTGCCGATACTCGCAAGGCGGGCAGTATGTTCGACCTTGCTATTTTTATAGCTATCCTCAAGGCACAGGGGCGCATAAACAAGGATATATCAAAGGCCGTATTCATAGGAGAGGTATCCCTCAACGGCGATGTCAGAGGGCTCTCGGGAGTGCTGCCTATGGTGCTGTGCGCCCAGAACGAGGGCTTTGAGGAAGTGTTCGTGCCTGCCGAGAACGCCTATGAGGCCAGCATAGCACGGGGCACAAAAATATACGGTGTAGCCAATGTGAGCGACCTTATCGCCCATTTTGACGGCACTCGCCCCATAGAGATAACTGATGTATATGAACCCCGGGCAGCAGAGTATTTTGAAAAGGATGACTATGCGGATGTAAAGGGCCAGCGACTGGCCAAGAAAGCCCTTGAATATGCGGCGGCAGGCGGCCATAACCTGCTGATGATAGGTCCTCCCGGCAGCGGCAAGTCGATGCTTGCAAAGCGAATCCCCTCCATACTCCCCGCCATGACATTCGAGGAGAGCATAGAGACCACCAACATCCATTCCGTGAGCGGCATGGTGACAAAGGAAAATCCTCTGGTAGTCAAGCGTCCTTTCTTTTCGCCCCATCACACCATATCGGGTGCAGGGCTCTGCGGCGGCGGTACAACTCCCCGCCCGGGTCAGATAAGCCTCTCCCACAACGGAGTCCTGTTTCTGGATGAACTGCCCGAATTTTCAAGGCCTACCCTTGATATGCTGAGGCAGCCCCTTGAGGACAGAAAGGTTACCATATCAAGAGCATCGGGAACAGTCACATACCCCTGCTCATTCATGCTCGTCGCCGCTATGAACCCCTGTCCCTGCGGGTATATGGGTCACCCCACCAAGAAATGTATATGCGGGAAGAACGCTGCAAAGGCCTATATATCAAGAATAAGCGGCCCCCTGCTGGATCGTTTTGACATACAGGTAGAGGTGGCACCGGTGGAATTCGGCGACCTTTCATCGGATAAGAAAGAGGAGAGCAGTGCCGCCATCCGCGAGCGGGTGCAGAAGGCAAGGGAGATACAGCACAGGCGCTTCGCAGGCACTGATATCACCTGCAACGCCCGCATAACACCGGATATATTCAATGAGGTCTGTGCCATGACCAATGCAGGCAAGGCCATGATAGAGAGCGTATTCAACAAAATGGCGCTTTCCGCCAGGGCTTATGACAGGATAGTGAAGGTGGCCCGCACAGTGGCGGACATGGAAGGCTCGGAGCTCATAGACCGCCAGCACATAGCACAGGCAGTGCAGTTCCGCACCCTTGACAGGAAATACTGGAACTGATGATAGGTAAACAGCACAATGAAACTCAAAACAGTATATATATGCTCTAACTGCGGATTCAGATCCCCCAAATGGAACGGGAGATGCCAGTCCTGCGGTGAATGGAACTCCTTTGAGGAGGATGTGGAGGAAGTACAGACCAAGGGAAAAGCTTCCTCGCAGGCAGTAGCCGCAAAGATGCCTGCTTCCCGCAGACTGGATGAGGTGGGCACGGATGAGGAAGTTCGCTATCTCACAGGCTCCTCTGAGCTTGACAGGGTGTTGGGCGGCGGCCTTGTAAAGGGATCTCTGGTGCTTCTGGGCGGTGAGCCCGGCATAGGAAAATCCACCCTGCTGCTGCAGATATGCACCTTCTTCGGCAAGGAGGAGCACACCGTGCTGTATGTTTCGGGAGAGGAAAGCTCCTGGCAGATAAAGCTCCGCGCCGACAGGCTGGGTGTATCCTCTGACAAGCTGTATCTTCTGAGCTCCACGGACACCCTGGGTATCTGCTCACAGATACGGGAGATGATGCCCGACATAGTTATAATCGACTCCATCCAGACCATGAACATCAGGGATATAGCCTCATCCTCGGGAAGTATCACTCAGGTGAGGGAATGTACCAATATGTTCATGCACCTTGCCAAGGAGCTGGAGATACCTGTCTTTGTGGTGGGTCATGTAAACAAGGAGGGCGCTATCGCAGGGCCTAAGGTCATGGAGCACATAGTGGACACCGTGCTTTTCTTCGAGGGTGAGAGAAATCAGTCCTACCGCATTTTGCGGGCTGTAAAGAACCGTTTCGGCTCCACCAATGAGATAGGCGTGTTCGATATGAACGACACGGGGCTCAAGGAAGTCCCCAACCCCTCGGAGCTGTTTTTGTCGGGCAGACCTGCGGGAGTATCGGGCTGTGCTGTAGGCTGTGTCATGGAAGGCTCTCGTCCGCTGCTGGTGGAGATACAGGCACTTGTCACCAAAACAGGTTATTCGGCGCCGCGCCGCACCGCACAGGGCTTTGATTTTTCAAGGCTCGCCATAATACTTGCAGTGCTCGAAAAGCGGGGCGGGCTGTTCTACGGCACCCTTGACGTGTATGTGAACGTTATCGGCGGATTCAGGCTCGATGAGCCCGCAGCCGATCTCCCTGTTGCCCTGGCACTTTACAGCAGCCTTATCGACCAGCCCATAAACGAAAAGATAGCCGCCTTCGGCGAACTTGGACTAGGCGGTGAGATACGCAGCATATCCAACATATCCCAGCGCCTTGCAGAGGCCACAAGACTGGGCTTCACCCACTGCATCATCCCTAAGGCGACTTTGAGGAGCATCGACTCTAAAGCCTATAAGATAGGCATAATCGGTGTCTCAAATATCAGGCAGGCCTTTGAATACCTTAAAAAGCGCTCGGAACAACAATGATCACCATAACGAAAGGAAACCGTTATGTTCAGTTATGATATACTCGCCTCCCTGCCCCACGGAGAGGAACGCATGAAATATCTGAAAAAGGGCATTGCAGAGGCAGACAATGAAAAGGATCTCCATCAGCAGATGTACCGCAGATACTACTATAT
>JAFPYQ010000264.1 GCA_017394475.1 Oscillospiraceae bacterium
GCAAGGAAGCTCATTGCAGGACACATAATTCCGACAGTCGCACAGATGATCGCAGTTTCAAACAAAACAGGGTGTGTTTCTTTCGGATCAAAGACCTTACAGGCGAGCTTAAAGGACAAGGGGCTTCCGACGGTTACTTCAAGAGTATATGCAAGGATAAACTCTGTGATCACCACTGCCCAGATAGGCAGATTTCTTCCGAACATATACACACCGCCCATTGCGTTTACTGCTCCGAGCACACTGTTTTCTCCCGTTACGCTCATCAGGGTTGAACCATTAACAACATACAGACTGTAAAACACATAAGCGTGTACCGTCACGATAACAGTCATCAAAGCGAACATCATTCTTTCAAATTGGTTTCTTGGCATAGTTTTCTCCGTTTCCGAACAAAAAAACACGCTGTACTCAAAGGATACTTCATCTGCGGATAGCATTCCGTGATCAGATTTACGCATTCCTGAGAATACAACGTGTGTCAGTGCTATAATATTATTACCTGAATATTATAGCAAAAATCTTTTGTGGTGTCAAAGGCGATATTCAACAAAAATTTTCAAAGTTTTTGCTTGACGTTCTGTACTGCATTGCTTGTTATCTTTTCAAATCCATGTATAACCTATTTATCCGAGAACGATGACAGCTTACCTGCTTGTCATTTGGTCATTAAATAATGCTCTTCTGAATCTGTGAATTCGTGATCGGGTTCGGTCCCCACCACAAATTTAAAACGGTTATGTCCCATATCATAGGTATTGTCAACAATTGCTATGCCACAATTACCGTCCATGGTCACGATTATGGAACTCGCTCTGAACCGCGAACTGAGATCAAAATCATACGGAAGCTTAAACTCTCTGAAGATCACTTTTCTGACAGCTTCTTCGATTTCCTGCCGATCACTAAGATAATCCTGATAAACTTCTTCCTGATCTGCTTCGATGATCCTTTCGTCTTCATCAGCATATACATACAGATCAATAGTTTTTTCCTCACCAAACAGTGAGCTGACCGAATATCCTTCCCAGGCGCAGTCAATATATTCAAGATCTCCGAAAACTGCATTGTTTATTATATCGTTTTCTGTTGGTTTGTTTTCGTCCTTTTTAGGCTTTCTGAAAAACATATCAAGTTCCTTCCATTATCATCATTTATATCTGCATAGATCCCGGCTCCGGCTCAGGATAGTCATTTGCCTTTTCCATCCTCAGCGCAGGATAAGGTACACACATATCAGAAGTTGTCATCTATAAACTGCAATGCCTGAGCCGAATCTCTGAACACCCGACATTTCTCACCGTATCCTGATAACGACTTCATCAGCTCTTTTTTCATATTATCATATTCAAATACCCACTTGATGTTGCACAGGAGAAATCTTACAGTTGGTTTTGAGTTATACGGTATTTTGCCCGATCTTTGCAATATCCATCGTTTAAAAACACGGTATAATCTGATATGAGTACCTATATCCAAAACGATGATATGATCACAGGTCTCAAAGCTTTCCTGCAGATTTTTCCTTGGCGATCCTTCGACTATCCAATCGTCTTTTTTGATTATTGAATCAAATATCCTGTCTCTTTCCTCCGGATCTCTTCTTTTATCTCCGTTTGCAGTACGTTCCCATACGATATTATCTTTTTCGTAATATGGCACGCCGTATTTTTTTGAGATATTCTTTGCAAGAGTAGTTTTACCGCTTGCAACAGAACCAATGATATCGATTTTCATTTTACTGCCTCAATTGCCTCCCCGAAGACCCGTCACTCCAATTTTTTTAAAGAGTGAGCAATATTTTACCGGGAGCCGTTTTTTCTTCTGTCCCTTTTCCATAAACCATTTCTCTCAACACTATCCGGATACAACAGCCGATCATTTCATGCTGTACGGCAAAACAAATTATATCACATCCCTCGGGATTTGTCAACAGTGCAGCTTTTATACTTATGAAAAAAGTGCCATGAATACCCGCAAAGGACACAGAACTGCAGGAGGGAGGCATCCCCTTTGAACCCCTGTCGGGAAAATTCACAATTTATACATTGACATAGATATGCGGATGTGCTATAATCTGTAAAAATACAGTGAAAGGAGCATAATCATGATAGTAGTATACGAGGTAATCGGATCGTAAAAACTGAATATCGGCACGAGTACGGGGGGGCAAAAGCCTCTTTATTGCTGTGCCTTTCTGACCTTTCGTGAATACTGTGACCATCGGCTTGCAGCACACTCAGAGGGTGTGTTATTTTTATGCCATAATGCCGCAGGGACAACCTCATAAAGGTCTGTTTCCTGCGGCTTTTCGCGTCTGTGTTCGGTTTTTGTGATCCTGCATTACCTGAAAGGAGCGATGTTTTATGACATTATTTACTTATGATCTATCAGAAAACAAAGTTACCATAACGGAGGATCTCAGAATTGAATATAGAATGTTACGGCATTATGCCGTCTATGATACCCGGGGATGCACAGGGCATCCCTGCAAGGATAACAGCCGTTCACAGAGAACGGTATGAACTGGTCTGCGAGCACGGTGAGACCGGCGGCAGACTGAAAACAAAGGAATACTACGGCGGAACGGAAGCGTTCCCCACCACAGGCGATATCGTCATGATAAACTACGAACCCTGCGGGGACAGTCAGATAATCAGGACACTGCCGCGCAGAACGTTTTTCTCCCGCAGGGATCCCACTCCCGGCAGGGGCGAACAGGCAGTGGCAGCGAATTTTGACTATGTATTCATCATGCAGTCACTGAATCATGATTTCAATCCCAAGCGCCTTGAAAGATACCTTACCCTTGCATGGCAGTCAGGAGCCGTTCCCGTTGTTATCCTCACAAAAGCCGATCTTTCGGACAGCTGTGATGATTTCATCCGCACCGTAGAAAGCATGGCTGTGGGTGTACCCGTACACGCTGTAAGCACAAAGAACGGCAGCGGGCTTGATGCGCTTGGTGCTTATGTAACAAAGGGAAAAACCATAGTGTTCCTCGGCTCATCTGGTGTGGGCAAATCAAGCCTTGTGAACGCCCTTGCAGGCGAGGAGATAATGACAGTGAACGGCATCCGCGAAGATGACAGCAAGGGACGGCACACAACCACTCACCGACAGCTGATAATGCTTAAAAACGGAGCGATGATAATCGACACTCCGGGTATGCGTGAGCTTGGTATGTGGGATGTTTCCGAAGGACTTGACAGTGCCTTTTCGGATGTGGAGCGTTTCCTCGGGAAATGCAGGTTCCGCAACTGCAGTCACGGGACTGAACCCGGCTGTGCGATCAGGGCTGCCATAGAAAGCGGTGAACTGTCCCGTGAACGCTGGGAAAGCTACAAAGGACTGAAGGATGAAGCGGAGTATTCCGATGACAAGGCGACCTATCTGCGGGCAAAGCAGCAGTGGCACAAGGATATCGCAAAGTTCAACAAGCAGAGAAAACGCGATGAGAAAAAGATGCGAATGAGATAACAGGAGGCATATCTGTGAGTAATTTCGGTATAGACGAGATGCTGGAAATGCAGCGGGAACTGCAGGAGCAATACAAGGATATATGGGAGAGCATATCCCCCGAAACAGGAAAAAACAAGCTGCTGTGGATGATAGGCGAGATAGGCGAGGTCATCGACATAATAAAGAAAAACGGTGACAAAGCCGCTGACGATCCCGAAACACGACCGCACCTGACAGAGGAACTGGCGGATGTACTGATGTACTACAATGATGTCCTGCTGTGCTTTGGCATAACCTCAGATGAGTTGAAAAGAGCCTACACCGAAAAATTCCACAGGAATATGTCACGCTGGAAGAAGTGAGGAACACCCCGCTGTGACGCCCTTATCACCATAAAAGGAGGTTGAACGATGCACTTTGTGGAAGCCCGTGGGATACTTAACGGCAGCGGGAGCTACCTTGGGATGAACATTTACCGCGGATGCACTCACGGGTGCATCTACTGTGACAGCAGGAGCACCTGCTATCGGTTCACTCACCCCTTCGAGGATATCGAGGTCAAGCAGAATGCGCCGGAGCTGCTCGAAAAGGCTCTGCGCTCAAAGCGTAAAAAGTGCATGATAGGCACAGGCGCTATGTCCGACCCGTATATGCACTGTGAGACACAGCTGCGCCTCACGCGGAAATGCCTGGAGATAATACATAAATACGGCTTCGGTGCGGCGATACAGACCAAATCCGACAGGATACTTGATGATATCGACCTTATCGACAGGATAAACCGCGCATCAAAATGCGTCGTGCAGATGGCCCTCACCACCTATGATGACGAACTGTGTCATATAATAGAGCCCAATGTGTGCGATACAAAGCGGCGTATCGAAGTGCTGCGGCAGATGCAGGAACGGGGCATCCCCACCGTGGTGTGGCTCTCACCCATACTGCCCTTCATAAACGACACGGAGGATAATATCAGCACAATCCTGAATGAATGTGTAAAAGCCGGGGTAAAGGCAGTGATATGCTTCGGCATGGGCGTCACACTGAGAGAGGGCGACAGGGAATACTTCTATGCCGCTCTTGACAGGCATTTTCACGGGCTAAGAGAGCGCTATATAAAGCGCTACGGCAATGCCTATGAGCTGCCGTCCCCGGATTCCGCGGCTCTTATGGGTCTTTTCCGTAAAATATGCTCCGAAAACGGCATCATCTATGAGCCCCGGAAATGCTTTGAATACATCGCGGAATTCCCCGGAAAAGAGGATGAGGAGCCGGTTCAGATGAGCCTGTTCTGATGCTGCATATATGTTTGAATTATAAACAAAATATAAAATATCATTCCATTGTATACAACCTATTGATTTTTGAAAGAATATATTGTATAATGTTCTTGTCTGATGGATGACATACCGTTGGTATTGACAGCCGCAATAACCGACATTCCCTCATCTGTCCGGCA
>JAFPYQ010000265.1 GCA_017394475.1 Oscillospiraceae bacterium
AGGCAGCAGTCAAAGCCTATGAATTCAAACTGATCGGTCATTTCCTTATAGACCGATGCAAAGGCATCATCCATTTCCGCAAGGGTGATAGAGTCATCGTCGCTCAGCTCATCAAAGCAGGCTCCTCTTATACATCCGCTTCCGTGATCCCACAGGGTAACACCCATTTTTTCTGCGGGATAGTTCTTTACTCCCCAACTGAGAAAATCCGCAAGGGTATCGGGATCGCCCATATTCGCCCTGGGCTTTGAATCCACCAGTTTGATATTGCCGTTCTCTATTATCCAGCGCTGGCATTTGTCAGGGGATATCTCGTCATAGAGCCAGTCCTCGGAGGCGCCTGTCTGTATCACAAAGCGCACATTTTCCGAAGAATCCGCCGCGCAGAGTTCCAGCAGGTCATCCGATGCACTGTAGAACCGCCTTTCAAGATCGGTGCCGCACAGGTAAAGAAAGATAGTCCATGTATCCTTTTTTCCCATGGGCTTGCTTTTTTTCATGGGACGGTACACTGTCATAGGGCTGTTACCGTCCTTTATCTCCATAGTAAGGCGTGAAACATTTCTCTCTGTCTCATGGCTCACAGGCGGCGTTGCGACAACATCTGCCGTCTCCTGTTCATACACCGTATATCCATCATCATCGGAGTCACTGCCGCAGCCCGCAAAAGTGAGCCCCACGACCCCTGCAAGCATCACCGCAGCTATTCTCTTTTCCATTCCGTCTTCTCCCCAGTATACCTTTCACATATTTATTCATCATCATCCAGACCGCGATACAGCATTTCGTTGTAGGCGGTATTTGCGTGTTCGCTTTCCTTTTTCTCCCGCCATCTGTCGATATCGCTGCGTATGGCAAACATCTCATCAGCTATGAGCTCCATGTTGTCGGGTCTCACATATTCAAGGTAGGATATCATCCGATCGATGCCCTTAGGGCTGCCGATGTGCGAAGCTATCACATTCCCCAGTTCCTCCGGGTAGCCAAGCTCTGCAAGTGCTTTGCTGAGCCTGTCACGGTGAGCGCTCCAGCTTTCATTATTATCCATTACTGCTCCTTCACTGCCGATATGGAACATCTTTTCAGACTGTCCCGATATAGGCTGTGGAATCATAGGGTATCATTGCCGTGCCGTTTTCGGAATATCTGTCAAAGACCGCTGTCAGCTCGTTCAGATAATCATCATATCTCCTGTCCCCTTTTCTTAGTGAATAAGAGCCCGAAAGACAGCCTGATAAGAATTGCTCTCTGTCTGTATACAGCGGATGCGGGAAGGATATATAATCATATCTGCCGCCGAAAAACCGGACTATGCGCGGGTCATCCTTTACGATGCCGCCTGAAAAGCCTGCGAACCGGTCACAGTATCTGTTGTATATCTCATACAGGTCCTGATTTATTTGGGAATGTGTGTCCCTTACATTCCAGATGAGTATCACCTTGCCACTGCCTCTGATGATGCGGGAACATTCCTTTCTGAATTTATCTCCATCGAACCAGTGAAAAGCCTGTGCGGATGTGACAAGATCCACAGATCTGCTTTCAAGCCCGGTATTTTCCGCATCGCCCTTTACCGAAACAAAACCCGGATAACAGCCGAGCTCCCTTTCCGCGGTCTTTCTCATATCATCATTGGGCTCAACACAGTAAACTCTGTTGTTCCTTTCAAGCAGGTGTACGGCGAATTTGCCTGTTCCCGAACCGATATCCGCCACAACAGACTTTTCGGAAAGTCCGTATTCACGATAAAGGGTATCTATCAACTCGGAAGAATAATTGGGTCTGCCTTTTGTATATTCATCTGCTCTGCCGTCAAATCTTACAGTATTGTCCATATCCCACCCCGTCGTCACTTTTCGGCTTCCATTTCCTCGTTTATCATATCTTCACTTGCTGCCATTGCCCTGAGGGTCATATCAAGCAGCTTGTCCAGCTCCCAGCCCAGCTGTGATGCTCCGCGTTCTATGACCTCTCTCGAGCAGCCTGCGGCAAAGCCCTTGCTCTTGTATTTCTTTTTCAGCGACTTGAGCTCCATATCCTTTGTGCTCTTTGAAGGTCTCATAAGAGCCGCTGCCCATATAAGGCCGGTGAGTTCATCGGCGGCAAACAGGACCTTTTCCATCTCATGCACAGGCTCAACATCGATAGTGGTGCCATTGCCCACGGTTATCCCATATCCATGGGAGCATACGGAATGGATGATATCATCACTGACACCGCCGGCTCTCAGCAGTTCCGGAGCTTTCAGGCAGTGCTCATCGGGATAGAGTTCAAAATCTATATCGTGAAGAAGGCCTACTATACCCCAGTGCTCCCTGTCAGATGAATATCCAAGTTCATCGGCATACCATTTCATTACGGCTTCGACCGTCAGAGCGTGCTGTATATGGAAAAGTTCCTTATTATACTTTTTTAGCAGTTCAAAAGCCTCGTCTCTTGTTATCATATTGTCCTCACTTTCTGATATCGGGTATCATCCTTTCTATTATATCAGTTTTTTATTATATAATCAAGTATATTTTGCTTCCGGACAAGAGCAGGGCTCACAGCTGCCTCATTTATCATTTATGAATTGATGTCCGATATGACAGCAGACAGTATAATAAGATGATTACAAAAAACAATGTAAGCGCTTGCATTTTATAAAAGCGTTTTATCAGCAAAATATTAGTTATATTGCATATATACTGATGACAATAATTATACATTTCGACATATTTGTCCTATAGTATTGACAAAATCCAAATATAATTGTATAATGATAAAAATATAAAGATGTAAGCGGTTACATTCTCAACAGGAGGTCACATGAGTCGATTATCACTAATGAACGAAAACAAAGCAGATCAGTGTGTGGAAGAACTCTATAAGGACATCGAGCGGCGGGTACAGGCAGCCCAGCCCGGTCTATGTCCGGTAGATATTGCAGTTTCATTCCTTCACATCTGCCACTCGCAGTCCTGCGGCAAATGCACTCCCTGCCGCATAGGTCTGGGTCAGCTCGAAAAGCTCATACATTCCGTCCTCGACGGCACAGCATCCATGGAGACCCTTGATCTTATCGAAAAGACCGCACAGTCGGTCTATCTTTCCGCAGACTGCGCTATCGGCTATCAGGCGGCACAGATGGTCCTGAAAGGTTTGAAAGGATTCAGAGACGATTATGAGGAGCACATCCTCCACGGCAGATGCAGATCCCTTCAAACAAGGCCTGTGCCCTGTGTATACAGGTGCCCTGCACAGGTCGATATCCCCGGATATATCGCCCTCATACACGAAGGGCGTTATGATGATGCTGTGGCACTCATCCGCAAGGACAATCCCTTTCCTGCAGTATGTGGGCTTATATGCGAGCATCCCTGCGAGATACACTGTCGCCGCACCTTTGTTGACGATCCTGTGAATATCCGCGGATTGAAGCGCTTTGCAGCCGAGCATGAAGGCGAAGCAAAGCTGCCACGAATGTTCCCGAAAACAGGCAAAAAAGTGGCTGTAATCGGCGGCGGCCCCTCCGGTCTTTCGGCAGCTTACTATCTTTCCGTAATGGGACATGAAGTGACCATATACGAGCAGAGAAAGCAGCTGGGCGGTATGCTCAGATACGGTATACCAAGCTATCGCCTGCCCAGAGAGACCCTTGACAAGGAGATAGCCGATCTCCAAAAAACAGGCTTTAAGGCTGTGACGGATGTAAGGATAGGTACCGATATTTCTGTGGCAAAGCTCAAGGAAGAAAATGATGCTGTATATGTTGCCATAGGCGCGCACACAGGCCACAGACTGCGTATCGACGGTGAGGATGCACAGGGTGTGCTGTCGGCTGTGGATATGCTCCGCATGATCGGTGATAATGATCTGCCAGATCTCACAGGCCTTGACTGCGTTGTCATCGGCGGAGGAAATGTGGCCATGGATGTGGCGCGTTCGGCTGTAAGGCTCGGTGCGAAAAGTGTCACCATCGTATACCGCCGCCGCAAGGCAGATATGACCGCTCTTCCCGAGGAGATAGAGGGAGCAATAGCCGACGGATGCGAGATACTTGAGATGCACGCTCCCGTGCGCATAGAAAAGGATGATAACGGATGTGTATCGGGCATATATCTGCAGCCACAGATAGTAGGTCCCATCGAACGCGGCAGACCTGCGCCCGTAAAGGCGGATACCGATGAGATAAGGATACCTTGCAGCCGTGTCCTTGTGGCAGTAGGTCAGGGCATAGATTCAAACAGCTTCGGCGAGGAAGGCATCCCCATAGACCGCGGCAGGATCAGAGCACTTGATTCCTGCGGTATCAGCACGGACAATATCGGCAATACAGACGGGATATTCGCAGGCGGCGACCTGATGAAATACCTGCTGCGCATACACGCCCAGACAGGCGATATGTTCATCTTCATCATCGACGAGTGGGATGCCATACTGCGCG
>JAFPYQ010000266.1 GCA_017394475.1 Oscillospiraceae bacterium
ACAGTCATAAGGCAGTTGTACAGTGGCTCACCGGGGACAGAAAGGCCTATACCGACAGGTTCAGCAATATCGAGATAAAGGCAGACTGGTCAAACGGCAAGGTGGCAATGACGGGCTGTTCCTACGGCGGCACACTGCCCTATGAGGTGGCGACCACGGGAGTAAAGGGGCTTGAGACCATCATCCCCTGTGCAGGCATCGCCAGCTGGTATGACTACACCAATTCACAGGGCGTTGCAACTATACTTGATGTGAGCTATGCAAACGCTCTGGCAGGCTATAACTGCGGCGGCACATTCATAGACAAGGACTGGATAGTCCCCAACAGGGAATACGGCTCATGGCTGTATCAGATAGCAGAGGATCAGCTTGAAACAAACGGCAACTATGCAAAGATATGGGAAGCATCGGACTATTCCGATGACTGGAAGGATATTAAATGCTCCGCCCTTATCGTGCATGGCCTCAATGACTTCAATGTTTCCACCAAGCAGGCAGACCTTATGGCTCAGGCGTTTGAAAAGGCAGGAAAGCCCTATACACTGGTGCTCCACGAGAACGGTCACGATGTCCTTGACAATACTATGGTAAACGGCGAGCTCTGGAACGAGATCCTTACCCGCTGGCTGGCGCACTACCTCTACGGTGTGGACAATGACGCAGATAAGATGCCCGAAGTCCTTGTCCAGTCCAATATCGACGGCAGCTGGAAGGAATATGGCAGCTGGCGCGATTTCAGATATGTGGATGCCCCCGTCAAGTATGACAAGGCACGCAATGTGGTACAGTCCAAGAAAATGGCCGAGACTGCCATTGCGTATATGGGCGGCACGCAGGCCGCAAGCATAGAGGGTCGTGATGATTTCTACCCCTCGCTTTCAGAGAATATGGCAGCGGCGTACCCCATCGAGCTTGAAGAGAATACCACAGTATACGGCATCCCCGAGGTGCATCTCCGCCTTTCCACGGAGATACAGAACTATGAGGGACTGATGATAACCGCCGTGCTGGTGGATTCCACTGATGACGGCACACCCTTTGATGCATATATGCTCAAAGACAGGAAATACCAGTGCCTCCCCGAAAAGGTCATCGGGGAATATGAGGGTGCAAGCGCATGGAGCAGCAATGAGATAGTAGAGTACGTGCAGGACAGAACAATGAACAAGGTCATATCCTACGGCTGGACAGACCTTACAAACCCGGGCTGCGGATATGATTCAAGCGAATATACCGAGACCGTGCGGGTGCAGGCAGGCAAGTTCTATGACTATACGTTCTATATGCTCCCTACAGTCTATACAGTAGCCCCGGGACATCATCTCACACTTATCCTCACCACATGGGATCCCTACCGTGCATTCCTGGATGAGTCCTTTACACAGGTGGATCTTACCAAGACCAGTGAGGAAATAGACTACGACTATTCGTATATCATCGACAACAAGAGCATAAATATAAAGATGCCCGTTGCATGATCCCGAAGACAAGGGAAAGTAAAAAAAAACGGTATAAATGTATGGATTCAAGAGTATGGAGTCAAGAGAATGGGATCAAGGGGGGATGCTTTTCAAGCATCCGGACAGCGTCCCCGCATCGCGGAACAAAGTTCCGCCACAGCACAAACCAACAGCCCAAGGACAAAAAGTCAGACCGAAAGCTGAATAAAAGTCCCGAAAAAGCCGCCGACAAAAGCCATAATACCGACAAATAAACATTTCAACACAATAAACTCAAAACCCCATATCGTCAGCGGCTAAAATGGACTGTGGATACAGTCCACACCCCGCAAGGGGCGCAGTTCCCGCACAAAAACCTTATCCGACCAACATCCCCATATAAACAACCGCACAGAAGAACAAACGAAGATCGCTGTTCCTGTGCGGCTTTTTTTGTTGATCTAAATGCCGTTTATATACTCATAAGCGGCAGTTGCGGCGCAGGCACCGTCGGAGGCTGCAGTGATTACCTGCCTTACTTTTTTTGTGCGCACATCCCCTGCAGCATAGAGCCCCGCTGCGGATGTAAGGCAGTCCTCTCCTGCGATGACATACCCTCTGTCATCAAGGTCACAGAGACCAGTCAGCAGACTTGTATTTGGGATGCTGCCCACTGCCGCGAACACGCCCGAAACGGACAGGGTCTCTTTCAAGCCGTCATGCTCCAGTATGATGCCCGTCACGTTAGCCGCTCCCGTTATCTCAACAGGTACGGTCTTCATTATAAAGATGATGTTTTCCTTAGCCGATGCCTGCTTTACAAGGGAGGGGCTTGCCCTGAAAGTATCACGGCGGTGTATAAGACAGACCTTTTCAGCCATTCCCGAAAGATAGAGAGCATCGGAGAGGGCAGTATCACCGCCGCCTATGACAGCCACAGCCTTTCCCTCAAAAAAAGCACCGTCACACAGGGCACAATAGGATACTCCCCTGCCGGTGAACTCCGCTTCTCCCTTTATCCCTAAGGTCTTAGGGGATGCACCTGCGGCATAGATCACCGCCTTGCTTTCAAGCACTGTTTCATCCGAAAGGGTGACTTTCCAGATATCCCCCGACTTTTCAAGTCCTATCACCTCGCCTTCGGTGAACTCTGTTCCCAGAGCCCCTGCGTGCTCTCTGAACTTTTCACCAAGTGAGAAGCCGTCTGTGCCGTAAAGCCCGGGATAATTGTCAACACGTTCTGTAAAGGCTATCTGCCCCGTCCCCATGTATTCCTTTTCGATGACCGTATGATAAAGCCCCGCGCGGGATGCATATATCGCCGCCGTGACCCCTGCAGGCCCGCTGCCGAGAATGATGAGATCAAACATAGCTGTCCTCCCCCTGTGTCGTTTTGGTTTTGCGAATGTCCGTTTTTTTGTGGTGATCGGTCTTTCCAAAGTGGTCAGTGATCACTTAATACTGCCCATTGCCGGCTAACAGTCCTGCTATAAATTCCCCCCTGCATAACACAGGGGGATGATGTCATTCTATTACGAGCTGTTCTTTTTCAGCCGTATCGCCTTCGATATGGAATGAGTTGAGCACGGGCTCCTCATCCATCAGCGAGAGTATCATATAGCTGGCGCTGCTGTCGTAGGCGAGCCTTTTATCCTCATCAGAGGGGCGGGAGGGAGATACAGGGTG
>JAFPYQ010000267.1 GCA_017394475.1 Oscillospiraceae bacterium
CCGTGGTGACGGCGGCATACCACTGCACCGCAGGATTTTTCATGGGTCATAAAATCATCTCCGTATAATAGGATAATCATATTGATTATACCACATTATACGGAGATTGTCAAATACTTTTGCAGGGCGGGCAAAGCCCGCGGTTACCTCGTTGTTTTTTGCCTGCTGTACATTCATTTTGCGACTCGGTAATTTATATTGCTTGCGTAAATTTTTTACAGTAAGGGCAAAGCCCTTGGTTACCTCGTTGTTTTTGTCTGCTGTACATTCATTTTGCGACTTGGTAACTTATATTGCTTGCGTAAATTTTTACGGTAAGGGCAAAGCCTGCGGTTACTTCGTTGGTTTTGTCTTCTTATATTCTTCACAAAGTGCAGGCATAGCAGGCAAGCCGAACTGTTCATCTCTGGGAGGCTCATTTTCCGCTGACCCTCACCACCACTATCTCGGGGTAGTTGTTTATCCTCAGCGGGATGCCGCTGTTGCCCAGTCCGCGGCTTATTATCATGGCAGTTTCCCCCCCGTCTCTTTTGTAGATATGCTCACCTGAATAAAGCTCCGGGAAGATCTTGAATTCGGGGGATATGAAGCCGCCCCTGCCCGGGATGATGAACTGCCCGCCGTGGACATGGCCTGTCAGGACTATGTCTGCTCCAAGGTCGGTATATTTGTCGTAATACTGCGGTTCATGGGCAAGGAGTATATAGGGCAGAGTGTCATCTTTTACCGAAAGGATATCTCTGAGTTCCTCAACGGGTTTTGAAAGAGAATTGTCCGCGATGCCAGCTATCATATATCCGCGAAAGCATACGGCGGTATCATCAATGAGTATCACTCCTGCATCCGTGATATCATGGATAAACTCCTCGTACTTGCTGTCCTTGTCCATGAGCCATTTTTCGTGATTGCCGGTGATGAAGTATGTGGGAGCTATCTTGACCGCTCCCTGCAGGAATTCTCTTGCAAATGGATAGCATGTGTGTGTGGAGTCGAGCACGTCCCCCGTAACGGCGATCATATCGGGTTTCTGATCGGCTATCCTGTCCAGCAGTATCTGTTCATGGAGCCCGAAAAACTGGTTATGCAGATCGGATATCTGGACTATGCAGAATTCGGGAGCATCCTCATTTAGCTTGGGGCATACCACCTCATATTCCGTTGTGACGAGCCTGTAGTTCTGAAACAGGCACAGCCCGATAAATGCAAGATACACGCCGCACAGTACCGGGACAGTGACAGTGAACTTTTTCTTTTGGGTCTTATGATGGAACACTTTCATGGCGCAGTATGCGCCGAATGCTCCGCCTATGGCTGCAAGGAAGATGAGCGACCTTTCCGCCACCCTTGTCTTTTCTTTGACAGCGCACAGCTTGTCTGCACCGTAGACGGCAAAGCTCAGGATATTGACGAGAAGAAGATAGCAAATTATGAGCATACGAGCCTCTTCTTTCTCAGAGCACTGCTGATTCTCTTATGACTATGCTGTGGGCGAGCATTATGGTCTCGCCTGTATATATGTCGTTCTTGATGTCTTTGATTATGTGTTCGATGACGGTCTTTCCCATCTCATACCCGGGCTGTGACACGGTGGTGATGGTAGGGGAGTACATATCACAGAGAGGGATGTTGTCAAAGCCGCATATCTGCACATCCTTGCCTGCTTTTATCCCTTTCTGGGAATAGCCCTTTATAGCCCCTGCCGCAAGGGTGTCCGATACGCAGAGGACTGCCTGTGGAGGTTGTCTCAGCGCTGAGAAATGGTGGGCTGCCTTCACGCCGCTGCCGAATGAATAGTCCCCCCGCCATATAAGCTCCGTATCGGCTTTGAGACCATTATAATCAAGGGCTTTGAGGTAGCCTTTGAGCCTGTTGTCCGAGGAGGGAGCGGATATTTCCATGCCGGTGGTGATGAGCCCCACTCTGTTGATGCCGCTCTTTATGAACCTGTCAACGGCTTCAAGGGCTGCCTTTTCATTGTCGATGAGAACGGTGAGCAGATGCGAATCCTCCACGCCCTCAGAACACAGCGCTATATGGTGGTGCCTTGCGTATTCATCGAGCTGAGCGCCGCTGAGCCTGGATCCCAGGATTATAGCAGCATCCACAAGGTGATTGGTGAGCATGGCAAGAAGGCGTATCTCGGTATGGAGGAAGCTGTGGCTGGTGGATATGATTATATCATACTCGTGATTTGCCCCGTCCTCTATGCCGCGGAGTATCTCGCTGTAGAAGGAATGATCTGTGGAGGGGAGTATCACCAGGATATTTTTGGTCTCCCTTTTCCTGAGATTGTGAGCCATCTGGTTCGGGTTGAAGCCCAGATCCTGTATAGCCTCTCTTACAGCCTTTACCTTTTCCTCTGTGACCGCACATGACCCGTTTATGACCCTTGAAACGGTGGCAACGGATACCCCTGCTGCCTTTGCTACATCCTTTATCGTTACATTTACGAACATCTGGATACCTTCTTTTTAACGGCGATTCATATTATTCTTTCGGATTCGGTGAGCTCTCTGTTCTTCTCTGCCTCTCTTTCGGCTCTGCGTTTTTCACGCCTTTCGATATTCTCGGGAGAGAATATCCCTAAGAGTGCTGTGAGCCCGAAGAGGACGGAAACTATTCTCGACGGATATATCCGCCCTGTGAGCACCTGTATGCTGTCCTTCGGTATAAGTTCTTCGGAGATAGCGTTCAGAGAACTTATGGGGAGTGCATAAAGCACTGTTCCCGCAGCCGAAAAAACGAGGGATATTATGTCTGTAATCGTTTTCTTGAATATCAAAAAAATGAATGCTGCCAGAAAGCACAAGGTGGAGATCAGCAGCATTATCCCGACAGAACGGTATTTTTCTGCACTCATCGTTAATATGGCAATACCGCCCATCCCGTTGAGAGCAACGGAACAGACGAAAAATGCCAGTCCCGAAAGAATGAATGTTATTTTTCTGAAATTTTTCATTAGGAACTCAATTCTTTTACAAAAAAGTATTTTGTCAGCTTATCATTGCTGCTTTTTCGTATGTGTTCTATACTGTATCCCATTTTCCGGTAAAACTCAGGTGCCTGAAAGCCGAATGTCGTAAGATTGATATTCTCGTACCCTTTTCCCGCAAAGTCTTTTTCCACCTGCTCTATGAGCATTTTTCCTATGCCCTGCCTGCGGTATCCGGGTATGATGAGGAGCTCACCGATATGCACCTCGTTGTAGTATGCGTTGCCTTTGAGGATGGCTATGAGTCTGCCTTCATCCTTTACGGTATAGCAGAAGTCTTCATATCCGCATACTACGCCGTTTTCATTTGAGAACTCCTCAAATCCGCTGTCGATGAATTCGCCTATGGTCTCGTCGATAACGGACTTTTCTAAATTTATCATATTGCTTATTGCTCCTCATATCCGATACATTCTTCAAGACGCTCTTTTATACTC
>JAFPYQ010000268.1 GCA_017394475.1 Oscillospiraceae bacterium
CTATCCTCCACCCCTCTTTTGCGGATATATCTCCGCCTGTCTGGATGAATGGCGTTATGTGAGAAAGTCTTTCAAATCCGTCTGTCCTGCATAAAAGCAGTTCACCGCCCCATATAGTCCCATCAGTACCGTATCCCGTGCCATCAAGAGATACTCCGATAACGCTGTCATGATAGTCATTTTCTGCCATACAGGACAGTATATGGGCATAATGATGCTGTATCTTCACAACCGGCAGACCGAGGCTCTCGGCAATAGTGACAGTGTTGTATTTAGGATGCATATCGCAGACAACGAGGGAAGGCTTTGCTTCAAGCAAAGCTGTCATCCGCTGCAGTGATCCTTCAAGAGCCTTGACAGTGCGGATATCAGCCATATCCCCCACATAGGCGGATGGGTAGAGCAAAGAATCCTTAGCGATGCAGAAAGTATTTTTCAACTCACCGCCTATACCGATGACGCATCCCTTTTTTTCATGGGTGAGCATGATGGGGACAGGTGCAAAGCCCCTTGAACGCCGTATCATATAGGGCTTGTTTTTGTACATATCGGTAACGGTATCATCACAGCGTATTCTTATGAGCCTGTCATTTGAAAGGATAAGGTCACAGTATCCCGATATCTCGCTCACTGCATCATTGTCATCACGGCAGATAGGCGCTCCGGAGACATTGCCGCTGGTCATCACAAGTATATCGGGGACATTGTACTCATCGTCATGATCAAAAAGCAATAACTGTACAGGAGCATAGGGGAGCATAGCCCCAACTGTGGGATTATCCGGTGCGACAGATTGGGCGAGCAGAGTATTATTATCTGATTTTCTGAGAAGGACTACAGGCTTCTGATAGCCTGTCAGCAGTTCAAGCTGTTCATCGGATACATCCACACATTCCCGCAGTATGGTATCAGTATTTTTCATCATCACTGCAAATGGCTTCATCGCACGGTGTTTGAGTTCCCTTAGGCACCGCACTGCGTTTTCGTTTGTTCCGTCGCAGCACAGATGGAATCCTCCGATCCCTTTTACAGCGATGATCTTACCGTCACATATAGCTTTTCTTGCCGCTGTGACCGCAGCCCTTCCTGTAAGATCTGTGCCTATGATATAGACCTTGGGACCGCATTCATTGCAGCACACGGGTTGGGCATCATAACGCCTTGTTTCGGGATGAGTATATTCATATTCGCATTTTTTGCACATGGGGAATATGCTCATACTGGTCCGTTCCCTGTCATAGGGCATAAGATCAAGTATAGTAAGCCTGGGGCCGCAGTTGGTGCAGTTTATGAATGGATGCAGATAACGCCTGTTTTCGGGATCGAATAACTCCTCTTTGCATTTTTGGCAGATCCCTATATCGGGAGAAATGAAAATATCCCCCTCATCCTTTTCACTTTCGATTATCTCGAATGAGGGATAGCTTTCCTCATCCTCCCGGGTGTTGATAAGGCTCAGTATTACAGACCTTTCGGGCGGATAATGCCTGAGCGCATCAAAAAGAGGCACTATATCGCCCTGGGCGTGTATCTCCACATAGGAGCCCTTGTTTGATACAGTGCCTTTTATGCCGTTTTCGATACACACGCGGCTCACAAACGGTCTGAACCCTACTCCCTGGACTATTCCGTAAACACGGATTATATCTGTTTTCATGTTATTTTTTTCAGTCTGCCGCTCACGGCAAAATGAGGAATATCAATGAATCTCCCTGTAAAGCCTGCAGCCCTTACGACGCGTTCCATATCATGATCTGCCAGGATATTATCATAATTACCGTCTGCGACAATATCCATAAGGTCATCTTCGCCCTTGATATGTATATCCTGCGGGCATGTATGTCCTTCATTCATCATGAACCATGATGCGCAGGTGATGTTTTCGGGTACGGAAGAACACTTTCTGATCTCATTTGCTTTGATCTGAGAATCAATGACAAGCACTTTGCCTTTACAGCTTTTCGCTGCGGCTATGATGTCATCGTATAAGAAAGGATACTTTACAGTATATGGTATACCGAATCTTTCATGGAGATATTCGGCTGATTTTATCGCAGAAACGGATACCGCGATGATATGTTCACAGGCAGATGCCTTTATTATATCATCAAGAGAAGAACCGCATCCGAATATAACAGGTTCTGTTACACCTTTCTCCATGGCAAGCTTTTGTAAATA
>JAFPYQ010000269.1 GCA_017394475.1 Oscillospiraceae bacterium
AAAAGAGTAAGGCTACCTACAAAAAGAACAAATCAGGCAGATAATCACAAAAAAAACTAACAGCTTAAAAGCAAATCAATATAAGAGGGCGCTGCCCGGATGCTTAAAAAAACCTTGACCCCTTCTATCTTTTCCTCAAAAACCGCACTATCATCTGTTCTTCCTTCGCAGTGAGGAAATTCATGTGCCCCCTGTTCCTCATAAGATAAGTGGTACAGTTCGGAATGATCTTCTTAGCCCGTGGCAGCACACACTTTGCGGGGAACAGGCAGTCCTTCTCCGCCGCCATAACAAGTGTGGGAGCCTTGCATTTTCTCATCAGCTTTCCGGGCACATCCGAGGGCATCCCCGCCTTGACCTTTGAATGAAGGATGCTGAGCTTTGCGGTCTCAAATGTATCATCGGTGATGTTCTCCTCACTGAGCGCTATGTGCAGCATAGTCTTTACGAACCACTCATCCTTGCGGGTGATGGTGAACATTATCATGGGTATCATCATGCCGATGATATTTCTGAGAGGTCCGTTCTTTATCCCCGAGGGCACATACAGTACCGCCCTCTTTACTTTTTTGGGAGCAACGCACATCATCTTTGCGATTATCCCCGCGCCGAAAGAGCCGCTGAAACATGCCATGCTCTCAAAGCCCAGCCCCGTTATCAGCTCCGATGCCCACTTTCCGTAATCCAGATTTTTCGGAGAAAGGCTCACCTCATCGCTCTTTCCCGGGTGGCCTATGGTATCAGCCGCGTATATATGAAAATCCTTCATCAGGAATCCGCAGGTGAGCAGAGTATAGGCTGTGGTGGAGTTGCCGCCGTGGAAAACCAGCAGTGGAATCCCGTTCATATTGCCTGTTTCAACGATATGTGTGCGCCCGAAGGATGTATCCACATATCTGTCGTGATACTCTTCACCCAGCCTTTCGAGCTGGCTGTCGTAAAGGTCGAGTATAGCCTGTTTTCCCGCTGCCGATCTGTATATCGTTCCCATGTGACGGTACTCCTTATCATAAATGTATACATATTATACATCCATGTCCCGCGAAAATCAATACATATCGGCATTATCTAATGTAAATCTAATCCGAGGATGGAGCGGTCTTTGATGACAACGCAAAAGCTCCCGCATCTGCAGGAGCTTCGTATGTATGGACCACTGTCTGTTTCACTTTTTACCGTCGTTTTTATTGCCGTAAAGCAGTATCGCCTTTATGTCCAGCTCCCTGTATGTCAGCTCGTAGGTGAGGATTATGGTAATAGGCGAGATAAGGACGATGGACAGCAGCCCTATGAGCCCGGGGACGGTGAGTACATCTATTGTGCGCTGTGTGGTGAAAAGATCCACCCAGGCGATGCACTCAATATTTGCAAGGATATAGTAATTGAATATATCCGGGACGGCTCCTGCCTTTGAAAGCACCAGCAGGATCCACATTATGTACTGGAAAAACGGTGCGGACACTGCCAGCATCAGCCCCGCCGCCGGGTCTCTTTCCTTTTTGTGGTACTTCACCGCATTCAGGTCTGCCTTTGCGCAGTTGTATGCAAAGTTGAAGTACAGCGCATTCACGATGAACACAGATGCAAAGCCCGTGAATATCCTCACCAGCATATAGCGCCGCATGGCAATGACCATGCACATGGTGAATATAACTGCTATTATCTCACCTGCCAGCCACCAGCCCCAGCCCTTGAACGTCCTTTTCAAACGGCTCTCTGCCAAAACTATCTCCTCTTTTCTGTGCCCGTCATTTTATGCTCGTGTGAGCAAGGGATTTCTGAAGCACTGTGTTGAATGTGGGGACTTTTATTACATCCAGCCCGCCCTTTCCGTGGGATGCATTGGCTATCCGCCTGTTTTTCAGGAACTCCTGCGTCAGGTTCTCCGAAAATTCGTACAGATTCCCCTTGTTATCCACTGCCACATAGATATTTGACCCCATTTTCGATGTATACATATCAAGGATGTAATATGCAGAGGGTCTGCGGCTCTCATCGCGGTCAAGCTTTATGATATTGTGCCTTGCATCGGTGGTCTTTATAACACTGTTTTCAAGCTTTGCATTATATATCTTCTTCTGGACTATGAGTGCGGCAAGCTCGGAAAATGAGAAAACTTCCGCCTTCATGATATCGGTATCGTACACCACGAACCCGACCTGTCCTGTTTCCGATGTTTCACGGCATATCAGTATCTTCATATCATCACCCTTTTCATATTTCTGTTTACATACGCCTGATCCCTACCCATACGGTAAGGAAGGATGCACACGCTGCAAGCATAGTCGTTATCACTTTTATGAACGCCGGTACCTGTGGGAAGCCCTCATCATCGGTATCGGTCTTTGTTACGGTCTCATCCGTTTCTGCGGTCTCCCGCGGGTATAGAAGGGATGCTTCCACCGCAGGCACTGTTGTCTGTGCCGTGGTCTCCGCAGGCTCCTGTGTCACCTCGGTAACAGCTGTGACCGCTTCCTCCGTGCCGCTTTCTTCACCGGGCTGCAGCTTTGTCTGTGCGCCTGTTTCTGCGGCAGTTTCCCTTGCGGTGGTCTCATCGGGAACCGTTGTCTCCGTTTCACCTGCGGATACTTCGCTCTCTGTTGCGTCTGCGGATCCTTCCGCGGGCTTTTCTGCGAACACCAGCATATATGCCGAAAGAGTATCCGCAGTAAATGCCGCAGAGTGGGTCTCATCATTGAACAGCTCTGCATCCTGCCGCCTTATCTGTGCATTGTCGGGGTCTATGCAGTATGCGGACTCAACATAATACTGCTTCGGAGAGCGTATATCTATAGATATATCCTTTAGCTTCTCAAGGTTCTGGGATGTGACTATGGCTGTGAGCCTTCCGTCATCACGGGCAGCACACCAGAGAGAGCCGTATTCATCCCCGCCCTTTGTTTTCAGCAGTTCATCGCCGAACTGACTGCGTTCGCCGTCATAATCGGTGAACATCCGCAGGGCTGCTTTCTGGAACTCGTAGTCCTCCGCAGGTGCAAGGCAAGCAAGGTATATCTCCTCTTTAGCAAAGGTGCCCAGAGCATCTATCTCTGCGATAGCGCCGCTCATATTCATGCCGCCGCCGAAATCATACTCGGAAACGGATATGGGCGTGCCGGGGTAATTCATCATCACCGCAGCTTTGAGCATAGGCAGGAAGGGCGTGAACTGCTTGTAGTGAAGGGCAGAATAGCCGTTTTCGGTATAGTCTGAATCCCACAGTGTACGCACTGCCTGCATCCTGTACGCATTTGCGGTATCGTCCGTTGAGAACCGCACCATATTCCCCATAGGATCCAGTGCCTCGGTGTAGTAGTGTACATCCAGCGCATCCAACAGGCGGGCGCCGTACTTCTCGCTGGACTTTTTCATGTGCTCAAGGTAAAAATCTATGAACCATGTGTAGTCGCTGCCCTCTGCGGTCCTCTCCCATGCCTCTTTATTGCCCAGATCCACACAGGCGGAGAGAGTGGAAAGGGATGGGCCCAGCACCATGGCAGTGCTGTCGATGGTCTTTATGGCACTGGCAAGCCTTGAACTGTCCCTTGCCAGCTTTTCGGGAGCCAGTCTGTTGAGCCCTGCATTCGGGAAGACAGTGCTCCATTCGTCGGGGGCTCTGTCAAGGAAGTACCCGGTGACACCACCGTCGGCAGCCTCGCCGTAGTAGTTCACCAGATATGCCACATACTCATCGGAATAGACCGAGCCGTCGGTGGTGTCGGGTCTTGTGGTATATATATCGTTCTTTATCAGGTGGACATCCAGCCATCTGTGGCGGTCGTACTCCATGTCTGTCTTGCCGTTTGCATCGGCTGCCACACGCCCCATCATCTGCAGTGTGGCAAAGCGCAGCCCCACATCATAGCGGTCTGCGTGGGTCATGAGGGAATGGGTGCACAGCCCGGGAGTGTTGCGCTGACTGGGTGCATAGTTGCTCACCAGTGAATAGTCGTTGGCAGGTTCGGGTATCCCCGTGTCTGTATAATTGCTCTCCCAGTTATAGGCGGAAAGAGCCACATCGGCCTGCTTTATGGCAGAAGGATAAAGGCCGTACATAGAATCGTTGTCACATATCCCGAAAATATACGGACTTATGGATATTCCCTCTCTGTCGGCATAAATAACATATTGTGCTCTCGTGTTCTCATCAAACACAGCTTTTGAGCCCTCCGCGCTTTCATCCGCGGCTCCCTGTGCGGCATCCACCGCCGCTGTGCAGGGCATGAGCAGTGCTGCGGCACTGATGAGGAGCATAGTTCTTTTTATCTTCATCAAAGCAGTCCTTTGCATACAGACTTTTTTGCGGGGAAACTATCCCCTCTTATATTATAATACAGCTCAGACAATTTGTCAAGGCAGGCTGAGCCTGCACCCTCCGCGTTTATTTTTTTGAATAAAACGCTTTATCTGACACTCGGTAGGTGTTTTGGCTTACGAATAACCTATCCGATATAGCAGGATGATCCCGAATGCTCATAAGAGCATCCACTATTCCCGTTTATTTTTTTGAATAAAACGCTTTATCTGACACTCGGTAGGTTTATTTGCATAGAAAAGTACTGAATAAAAAATAATGGGGTCATATGGGGATACATCTTATTGAACATCTTCCTGTATGTTCCTCAGTTCCTGCCTCTGAATATGTGTTTCAAGGTCGGCAAGTCTTGTGGGTATCGGTATGCGGCTCTCCTTGTCGGTGAGCTCCAGTACAAGCTCACAGGCTGTATCGAGCGAGATATTATTACCTACCGAAACAAACACGGGTCTCACACCCTTATGGGTCCTCAGTGTCCTGCCGTATACCTCACCGTTTGCGATTATATCCGTATAGCTGCCGCTTGCTTCATCGGGCTCGGTAAAATCCAGATCCTTTTCCACCCTGAAATATGTTTTTGCCACACCGATAGTAGGTCTGTTCAGATAGAAGGAAGCATGGGTAGCTATGCCCATGTGCCGCGGATGGAGATATCCGTTGCCGTCGAACATATAGATGTCGGGTATATTCTCTAAAAGCTCCGCCGTTTTCAGCACCAGCGGCAATTCACGGAACGCAAGGAATCCCGGTATATACGGCACTTCTATCTTCCCGCTAAAATGCTTCTTTTCTATTATCTTATGTGTACTGCGATCTATCACAACAATACAGCAGACTGCCCATTCTTCTTCATTTTCCGCCCAGTAGGCAAGGTCAACGCCTGCTATCGTTGTTATATAGTCCTTAATAAACGAATCGGAGAGGGATATTTTCTCCCGCAGTTCATTCTGAATAGCTGTATATTCTTCTGCCTTGCTCATGCGTCCTGCTCACTTTCGTATGTAATATTACCGTTTTTATCAAAACAGATGATAGTTTTGCTTTTCCGATCATTGGAATACAGCACAGCTTTTTCCAGCGTTCCTGAACTATACCAGTATAAATGCTGATAATATTCTTTTCCGTTTTCTATTGCATATTCTTCTTTCAGAGAACCGTTGAGATAATAACAGAACTGTCCCGCATAAAGGACACCATTTTTGTACTCATTGATGCTTTCTGTCTGTCCCTTATCATTCTTAATGCAAAGTATTCCGGTGTATCTGTGCCAGCCGTCTTTGTCTTCCTGCATCAGAACATCACCATCAAAGCGATATCCCTCTCCGAATGTATTGATCTTATGGGATTGAAACATTTCTTCAGGATAAAGGAATCCGGGCGAATAATGTGGATTAACAGATATTCTGACAGGATATCCTTTCTCATCAAATTCCAATTCGGAATAAAACGTGTTTCTGTCGGGCTCTTTTTTTCTGATGAGTTTGAATTCCCCGTTTTCATGCCATGTCACTTCATAGGATGTGTCGGGAGAATCAAATTCATAAGTGAATTCAATCTCACAATTTATCTCCTGATGAATAAGCCTTCCGTTCTCGTCATATTTCTTTATCCTTCTGTAACGCGGATTGTCCTTACGGTAGTTCTCATAAGTTTCTTGTATTGCACCTTTTTCAGTCCATATTATGATATATGAACCATAGACTTCTTTTGTTACATAATCGTATCGTGCCAACCTTCCATTCTTATAAAAAGTGACATCTTCACCTTCAGTATATCCGCTTACATACTGACTGTATCCATGCATACTTCCATCGGGAAAAGGATCATACACCAGCCCCGTGAACGGTTCTTCACTTCCTTTTTCATCCCTGATAAACAGCCGTTCATAGTGCTGAAAATACCCTTCTTTATATGTATCAAAGAAAAAGATATCATCACTCCAGAGGATCCCGTCTTTTTTTACCACATCCGGTGTCAATAGATCATCAGGATTCGGAAAGTATATTGACATATAAATTGCTCCTTTTAGCAAATGAACCGATCATTACCCTCTAACAATTATATCATCCCTCAGGAAATGTGTCAATAGAAAAAAGCCACAGTATCCCCCACTTTTACATCGGAGATACTATGGCTTAATGTTTCAAGCTATAAGGTATCTGTTACTTACTTATCAGCTATAACATCAACACCGGGGAGAACCTTGCCCTCGAGGTATTCAAGAGATGCGCCGCCGCCTGTGGAGATGTGGGTCATCTTGTCAGCAAAGCCGAGCTGGATAACAGCCGCAGCAGAGTCACCGCCGCCGATAACTGTGGTAGCATCGGTCTCAGCGAGAGACTTGGCAACTGCGATAGTACCCTTTGCAAGAACAGGGTTCTCAAATACGCCCATAGGACCGTTCCATACTACAGTCTTAGCGGACTTCACTGCATCAGCGAAGAGCTTCTGTGTCTCTGTGCCGATGTCAAGACCCATCTTGTCGGCAGGGATCTCGCAGGACTTGTAGTTCTCTATCTCGATGGGAGCATCGATAGGATCGGGGAATGATGCAGCAACGGCTGTATCAACGGGGAGAAGGATCTTCTTGCCAAGCTTTTCAGCCTTAGCGAGCATTTCCTTGCAGTA